>QZKC01000092.1 GCA_003599425.1 Nitrospiraceae bacterium
AACATCTTGAACGCAATGAATTATTAAATTACTTGAGCGATTCACGTGCAAACAGACTGCTTTAGGTTTATATGTTCTAAGGTATTGCTCAATATGTTCTCTCACCATACTTGCTCCGAGTTTATGAATAATCAAGGTTAAGGAAATGAATACATGCAAAAGTTAGGGATATCAGGGAAGATTGCAGAAGCATTCTTAAGGTCAAAGCTGACCCCTTTGATCGTCATTACTGCGCTTCTGCTCGGGATATTTGCGGTCATAGTAACGCCGAGGGAAGAAGAGCCGCAGATCATTGTCCCTATGGTAGACGTACTGGTTGAGTATCCTGACGCATCCGCGGAAGAAGTGAATGACCAGGTCGCAAAACCCATGGAAAAACTCCTGTGGGAGATAAAAGGGGTCGAGTATATCTATTCCATGGCAAAACCTGGGATGGCCCTCTCTGTTGTGAGGTTTTATGTTGGTGAAAATATGGAGGACAGCCTCGTAAAACTCTATAACCAGTTAATGTCCAATTACGACCGGATCCCTCCCGGGGTTTCACAGCCGCTTGTCAAGGCAAAATCCATTGATGATGTTCCTGTCCTGACGCTTACACTCTGGAGCGGGCGATATGACGGATATGAATTGAGAAAGATAGCCCTGGAACTTGCAGATGAACTGAAGAAGGACAGTGAAGTTTCAGAGATAAAAGTGATCGGCGGCCAGAGAAGGCAGTTGAAAGTGCTTTTTGATCCGTCCCGCTTGAAGGCATACAATGTATCGCCTCTTCAGATACTGCAGATGCTGCGCGGAGCAAACACCTCGCTTGTGTCAGGCGCATTTCAGTACAGGAATGAGGAGCTTGTCGTGCAGACAGGAGGATTTCTCAGGAATGCGGAAGATGTCGGTAATGTTGTCGTTGGGGTATCTGGCGGAAGACCTGTTTACCTGAAGAATGTTGCGGATATAAAAGACGGGCTTGAAGAGCCTGAAAGCCATGTATTTATGGGATTTGGTCCGGGAGCACATAAACGTGCCTCTGTATCACTCTCTGGCATAGAAGAAGCAAAGAGTGGGCAGGGCAGCAGCAGAATGTTTGATGCCGTTACAGTCGCTGTTGCAAAGAAGAAGGGGACAAATGCAACGCATCTGGCGGAAAGACTGCTGAAAAAGACTGAGCAGCTTAAAGGGTATATTATGCCCAATGAAGTGGAGGTGACCACAACGAGGAATTACGGGGATACGGCAAAAGACAAATCAGACGAGCTCCTTGAGCATATGCTCATTGCTGCAATTTCCGTTACGATACTTATTGCTCTTGCCCTGGGCTTGAGAGAATCGCTCATTGTCGGGGTTGCGGTTCCGGTGACTCTTGCGCTCACAATACTTGTAAACTACATGTACGGGTATACCCTGAACAGGGTTACCCTGTTCGCGCTTATCTTTTCCATAGGAATTCTGGTAGATGACGCTATCGTGGTCGTTGAGAATATACACAGGCATTTCAAGCTCGGCAGGGTTTCGCCTGAAACCGCGGTACGCGCAGTTGATGAAGTCGGCAACCCGACGATACTGGCTACATTCACCGTCATAGCAGCGCTGCTTCCAATGGCATTTGTATCCGGCCTGATGGGTCCTTACATGCGCCCTATTCCAGTCGGCGCATCCGCTGCCATGCTGATCTCTCTTTTGATCGCCTTTATTATCAGTCCCTGGCTGAGCTTTATCGTGCTGAAAAGGACAAAGGCGCATACAGAAACAGCAGAGAAAGAACAGAAGCTGTTCAGCATTCTGAACAGGGCTTATGAAAAAAACTTGCGCGGACTCCTTGAAAGCGGAGTAAAAAGAATATTCGCTTATTTGCTGATAGGTTTCCTGCTCGTCGGGTCAATGTTGTTCGTTGCCTTCAAGCTCGTCACGGTCAAGATGCTCCCGTTTGACAATAAGAGTGAACTGCAGATCATCGTTGATATGCCTGAGGGAACTACCCTTGAGCAAACCGCACTGGTTGCAGGAGATATTGGAGAATATCTGAAAGGCGTTGCAGAGGTCACAAATTACCAGACCTATATCGGGACTGCATCGCCATTTAATTTTAATGGCCTTGTGCGTCACTATTTTCTGAGGGCTGGCAGCAATGTCGCTGATATACAGGTCAATTTTGTTCCAAAGGGGCGGAGAAAGGCGCAGAGCCATGATATTGCAAAGAGAATAAGACCAGCGATCATTGAAATCGGCAGCAGGTTCGGAGCCAAAATAAAAGTAGATGAGGTTCCGCCGGGCCCGCCTGTTCTGAGTACTTTGGTTGCCGAGGTTTATGGCCCTGACTACAAAAGACAGACTGATATTGCACGAGAGATAAAAAATATCTTTGAACGCACAGAAGGGGTGGTGGACGTTGACTGGTATGTTGAGGATGACCAGAAAAAGATTACATTCTCTGTGGACAGGGAAAAGGCAGCATATCATGGTATCAGCACTGATCATATTGCAAATACACTAAAGATGATGCTTGGCGGAATGTCTGCCGGCCTTCTTCACA
Source organism: Nitrospiraceae bacterium (assembly GCA_003599425.1). Lineage (GTDB taxonomy): Bacteria > Nitrospirota > Thermodesulfovibrionia > UBA6902 > UBA6902 > SURF-23. Next base: position 2,525 of record QZKC01000092.1, read on the forward strand.
CAGAGCATGCCAAGGAGCCGGTTGAAATATATCTCAGGGCGCCACTGACAGGCCGATCGAGCATTGAGGATCTAAAGGAAATATCTCTTGCATCAGCATCCGGGCTGCCCGTATCTCTGTCCGAACTTGTCAGAGTTGAGGAAGGGATCGAGGACAAGACAATTTACAGGAAGAATCTCAGACAGGTTGTTTATGTAACAGGAGAGGTGGCCGGGACAGAAGAAAGCCCGGTATATGCGATCCTGAAGATGAAGGAGAAGATAAAAGATCTCCGGCTGCCGGAAGGGTACGAATTAAAGCAGTTCAGCACAGTACAGCCTGACCTTGAAAATACATATTCAATGAAATGGGATGGGGAGTGGCATATCACCTATGAAGTATTCAGAGACCTGGGGCTTGCTTTCGGAGCGGTAATGATAATTATCTATGTGCTGGTCGTCGGCTGGTTCAGGTCCTTCATTACGCCATTGGTGATCATGGCCCCGATCCCATTGTCACTTGTGGGCATCTTGCCGGGACATGCACTTATGGGAGCTTTCTTTACCGCTACGTCCATGATCGGATTTATTGCCGGAGCAGGCATTGTTGTCAGGAATTCCATTATACTCGTAGATTTCATTGAACTGAAGCTCAGCGAGGGGGAGCCTTTAAAAGAGGCTATCATACAGGCAGGCATCATACGGTTCAGGCCGATGCTCCTCACGGCTGCTGCAGTGGTAGTGGGCTCGTCGGTGATACTCTTTGACCCCATCTTTCAGGGGATGGCTATATCATTGATGGCAGGAGAGGTTGCGTCAACGCTTCTTTCAAGGACGCTCGTCCCTGTTCTTTATTATGAATATAAGAAGAGGGTCAAAAATTAGGAGTTCTCCCTATTCGCAAGACGAGCCGCAGCCGGATCCGCAGGAAGGCGCCTGGCCGCCGGTCATCACAAATCCTTCCTTCTCGCCTTCCTGGATGTAATCGAATTTCATTCCGTCGAGCTTTTCATATGTATCTGTATCAACAAAGACCTTGAGGCCGTTTTGCTCTATAACCTTATCATCCTGTGCAGGATGCTCGACGATATCTATACCGTATGAAGGGCCGCAGCAACTGCTGCCTGCCATATAAAATTTAAGTCCCCAGTCAGTCTTGCCTTCTTCGGATAATATTTCTCTTGCTTTCTCAGCCGCCAAATCGGTTATTGTTATCATTTCTGTAATCCTCCTGTTTCTTGTCCCACGAATGAGAGATAATTATTTAAATTTAGAGTAAAGGAAATAGCATGGAAAAAGCAAATAATGTATAATCTTATCTCAATGTGCTTCGCGCTTTTCAGGATAGAGAGGTACTGTTGTCTGTGCGCGTTATTCATTGTTTTATTTATTTCAGGTACATGCAATGCGGATAATCAGAAAGCCATCATTCTGGAAATCCATCCATACCTCCCCGCAACAGAACTGATCGACAGATTTACACCTCTTACAGAATATTTGAGCAGGGCTATTGGACGGCCTGTAAAAATATCAATCGCAAAGGATTACAAAGACCATATTGATAACATAGGAAATGACAAGGTTGATATCGCTTTTCTGGGCCCTGCAAGTTATGTAAAGATGGTAAAGCAGTATGAGAAGAAGCAGCTTCTTGCACGCTTTGAAATTCAAGGGAAACCGACCTTTTGCGGATCGATCATTGTTAAGAAGAACAGTACCATATACTCTCTTAATGAGCTTGCCGGGAAACGGTTTGCTTTTGGGGACCCGGACTCAACCATGAGCCATTTGTTGCCGCGTTTCATGCTGCAGGAGGCGGGAGTAGAGATAACAGCTTTGTCCGGATATGCGTTTCTGGATAATCATAATGATGTTGCGCTTGGAGTGCTAATGGGAGGTTTTGACGCGGGTGCTGTAAAAGAGGATGTCTTCTTGAAATATAAGGAACGCGGCCTAAGAGAACTTGTAAAGACCCCGGAGATTTCCGAACATGTATTTGTTGCGACAAGGTCGCTTCCGCCGGGGATAGCGGATACGGTCAAAGATGCCCTGTTTAAACTAAAAAACGATGACAAAGGAAGGACGATAATGTCTATGATGAGGGATTCGCTAACCGGGCTGGCGCCTGCCAATGACATGGATTATGATAACCTTCGCTCGATTCTTAAAAAGATCGAGGAAGCCCCAATCCATTAATGAAGAGAAAATATAAACATACCCTCTTTGCGTTCATGGCAGTACTGCTGCTTTTTCTGATCATTACTGATGTAGTAATTGTCTCGAACCAGCGAAGGCAGATATACAATTATCTCATAAAGCACAGGCAGTTTGAACTGGATACCGTGGGTACTTTTATACAGGATGCATTGCTCAAACACCACTATTCCGAAGTTGAGGCATTCCTGATCCGCTGGGGCAATGAACACGATGATATAGTAGAGATCCATGCGGTAACCCCTGATGGTTTTGTGCTGGCAAGCTACAGGAGCAATAAACCGTTTTCCAGCACCTTTCCTCTCGAAAAGCTGATAGCATATTCAGGGAAAAACCTCCTCACCTTGAAGGTGCTCAGCGATTTTACGTCAGAAGAGAGGATCTTAAGACATCTCTGGCTCCAACTCGTTGCTGGTTCGGCAGTACTCATGACGGTCCTTGGAGGTGTTCTGTGGTTTATCATGAAGAGAATGGCTTTGGCGCCTATGGAAAAAGAAATCACTGAACGCAGCAGGACAGAGGAAATGCTTCAGAAGACAAAGTATGAACTGGAAACCAAGGTGCAGGAGCGGACAAGGAATCTTATTGACGCAAACGAAGACCTTCGCAGGGAAATAATCGAGAAGAAAAAGTCCCAGATAGCATTGAGGGAATCAGAAGAGAAATATCGCAGTGTTGTTGAGACATCCCCTGACATGATATTCATAACAGAGAGAACAACCGGCAAAATTATAGAAGTCAATGATGCTGCCTGTGAATTGCTGGGTTACTCAAGGGACGAGATCATCGGCACGCGTTCAGGAGACCGCGTCGTATCCGGACAAAGGGATGACTATCTGCGTGAATTTAATAAACTGAAGGCGTCAGGAAGGTATTCAGGGGAGTATGATGTTGTCAGGAAAGACGGCTCTCATGTCACGGTTGAGGTCAGAGGGGCCCAATTCGGTGAATACCTTATTGCTATCGGGAGAGACATCTCGGCGCGCAAAACCGCAGAGGAGGCGCTTCGCCTGTCCGAGAATAAATTTTCAAAAGCCTTCCGTTCGAGCCCGGTACTCATGTGTATGACCACGCTTGGAGAAGGACGGTTTGCAGATGTGAATGACGCTTTCCTGGAAGCATCCGGCTTTAGCAGGGATGAGGTCATCGGCCACACGCTGCTGGAACTTGGACTATGGACGGACCTCTCGCTTCGTGAGAAAATGGTGAAGCAGCTCAGGGAACAGGGCCACATTCATAACTGTGAGGTCAGCTTTCGCACAAAGTCAGGTGAAGTCCTTACAGTGCTCTGGTCTGCGGAAATTATTGATGTCAGTAATAAGCCGTATATACTGACAGTTGCGCTTAACATCACAGAGAGGAAAAAGCTCGAGGCCCAGCTTGTCCATGCGCAAAAAATGGAGGCGGTGGGCCAGCTTGCAGGGGGCATAGCGCACGATTTCAACAATATCCTTACCGCGATCATCAACAACTGTTATATCCTGAGCAGAAGGACGGGTGACAGCGGCCCCGCAGCGGACATAATAGGCAAGATACTTTCTCTTTCCGATACTGCAGCAAGGATAACCCGCGAGTTGCTTGTTTTCAGCAGCAGGCAATATACCAAACCTGCTCCGATCAAACTGAATGAGGTCATTATTCAGGCAAGGGACTTCCTCAGGAATTTCATAGGCGAGGATATAGAAATCAGGACCATCCTTACAGAAGAAACCCTTACGATCATGGCTGACCGCCACCAACTTGAGCAGGTCATCATGAACCTCTCCACAAATGCGCGTGATGCGATGCCCGGAGGTGGTGTACTCACGGTTGAGGCAGGATTATTCTTTATGGACGAAAACTTTATCAGAAACAACGGGTTTGGTGAGGTTGGGAAATATGCTGTACTTTCCATCAGTGATACCGGAACCGGTATGGATAAGGAAACAGTCAGGAAAATATTTGATCCATTTTTTACTACCAAAGAAATCGGAAAGGGGACCGGCCTCGGCCTTTCCATTGTTTACGGGATCGTGAAACAGTGCGGAGGGATTATTCATATTGATAGCGAGCCAGGCAGAGGCACTACATTCCAGATATATTTTCCGGAGATCGGATCTGAAGTTGAAAAACATAAAAAAGAAAAGATTTCCACATTGAGGGGCGATGGTGAAACGATCCTCCTTGCAGAGGATGAATATACCGTGAGGGAATCTGTAAGGAAGATACTTGAGGAATTTAACTATAAGATAGTAGAGGCAGTTGATGGTATGGATGCGGTTGTGAAGTTCCTGGAGCATGAAAGTGAGATCGATCTGCTTATTTTCGACAGTGTGATGCCGAAAAAAAGCGGACAGAGGGCCTTTAATGAGATAAGGGGGAGGAAACCAGGGCTGAAAGCGATACTGACAAGCGGTTACCCTGGCGACAAAATATCTGTAAAAGAAATAGAAAAAAGCGGGATGGTCTTTATACCTAAACCGCTGGTCCCGGAAAAGCTCTTGACGAAAATTAAAGAGATGCTGAATGGGGGTTAACAACCTTCCTGCACAAACACTGCGTCCATCTTGATCAGATTCTTTTCAGAGGAGAACCTGCCGATCGCAAGCAGCACGCCATCATGAGATTTTATTCTTATCCCTTCAGCATTCTTATGTTCACTGGAAAGCGCCAGGGTATCATTTATTTTCAGAGGATTTCCATGTATGACTGCTTTAAGCATGGATGCGTCGACTCTGAGCTCAGGCATCCATGCGAGAGAACGGTCCATGGTATATATCCCTTTTCCAGCCGGTTGATCAGTGTTGATTTTCCGTAAATCCTCGAGGGTCAGGCTCTCTTCAATCCTGACCCCCCCGATGGCAGTACGTTCAAGTTCAAAGAGATGCGCTCCGATGCCGAGTTTTTTCCCGAGGTCGTCGCACAATGTCCTTATATAGGTGCCTTTTGAGCAAACAGTCCTGAATGTGACGAACGGAAGGTTGACCATGAGAAGCTCGATATCAATAATATTTACTTCACGTGGTGTACGCTCAACCTCTATGCCCTTTCGCGCCAGCTTATAGAGGGGCGTGCCCTCATGCTTTAATGCCGAGAACATCGGAGGCTGCTGGAGGATCCTGCCCCTGAATGTCTGTAATGCTTTTTCAATCTCATTATTGTCGATAGCGATACTGTCGGTTTTTGCGAGAACTTTTCCGTACGCGTCCTGGGTGTCGGTTGTCTCGCCGAGTTTCATGACTGCCCTGTATTCCTTGTCAAGGGAAGAAAAATATGAAGCGAGTCTTGTCGCCCTGTTTATGCAGACAAGCAGGAGCCCTGTTGCCATCGGGTCAAGGGTGCCGGTATGCCCGGCTTTTTTGGCTTTCAGTATCTTCTTGACCTGTGTGACCGCATCCTGTGAAGTTATGTCTTTGGGTTTGTTGAGGGCAATGATGATATCCAAGAGATTATTAAACCGGCAATCAAATATTACAATATGTCATTCCCGCTTGTCGGGAATCTGATGGCTTAGCTTGTCAAAAGCAAAGAAGATTCCGGACGAGCCGGGATGACAGAGTTTGTTTGATTTCTTTATTTTGATTTTATATCTTTCCTGATCGCTTTTCTCACAGCAGTGAAAACTTTCTGTTGCACTTCGTGCAGCGTGCCTTTTATCCTGCATCCCGCTGCGGCAAAATGCCCGCCCCCGCCAAAGTCCTGCGCGATCTTCTGTACATTTATTTTCCCCTTGGAGCGGAAGCTCAGTTTGAAAACATCTTTCTCATCTTCCCTGAAAAAGACCGCGACTTCCATATCTTTTACTTTTCTTGGAAAGTCAACGAAATCCTCTGCGTCCTCTGCTGTCGCTCCTGTCATTTTGAACATGTCATGTGTCGTAGTGATCCATGCTATTCCGTCTTTTTTGTCGAGAGTCGCCAGGGAAAGGCCCAACAGCTTCATTGACCTGTAAGGGATGCTTTCGTATAGTTCTTTGGCAATGTCCCATGGTTTTGCACCGGATTTAACAAGATTACATGAGATGCGCAAAGACTCAGGTGATGTATTTGAATAGCGGAAACCGCCGGTGTCGACGAGTATGGCCGTATAGAGATTTGTTGCTATGTTTTTGTCTATCGGTATCTTCAGGGCGTTCAGGAGCTTATAGACAAGTATTCCGGTAGCTGCGGCATGAGCGTCAATGAAGCTTGCTGATAATCTCTTGTACAATTCCGGTTTGTCCTCATCGGCAGGCGGGATATGGTGGTCAATGATCGCTGTATGCTTTGCACGGAGGTCCTTAAAGCCAGTTCTTTCAAGGGTGTTGCAATCTACAATGAGAAGGACATCGAATTCCTTCCGGGGCGCTTTCTGTTTGATCATGCGGGAAGAAGGCAGGAACTGCAAACCTTCGGGAACGCCGTCTTTACTCAGGACACAAATGTCTTTTTTCCCGATCTTTTTCAACCCATAAGCCAGCGCCAAAACCGAACCAATAGCGTCGCCTTCAGGATTAATATGCCCTGCTATAAGAAAAGATTTGTTTTTTTTGATGAGGCTGAGCAGTTTAGTAGAGATCTTCATCTTCGTCAAGAGGTTTCCTTTCTGATTTGATTTCATCGAGCAGCTTGTCTATTTTCATGCCATATTCTATTGATTCATCGATCCTGAAGTTGAGGTCCGGAACGTACTTCATCTTCAGCCTTCTGCCGAGTTCTCCCCTGATGAAAGATACCGATTCCTTGAGCTTCCTGATGGTCTTTTCCCCTTCTTCATGGTTCAGCACGCTCAGGTAAACGGTTGCGTGCCTGAGGTCATCACTTACCTTTGCCCCGGTTACGGTGATGAAACTGAGGGTCTTATGCTTGATCTTGTTCATGATAATGTCAGCAACTTCTTCTTTTATAAGGTCACCGACCCGTGCTGAACGTTTGTAAGGATGCATGAATACCTCTATTTTGAAGTCATTCCCGCGAAAGCGGGAATCCAGATATTTTATCTTATTTTATTTTGATACCAGATACATAAATAGGTGTGGTTTAATTGTAGCATATTTTTTCAAAACGAATGAGGGAAGAGCTAAAGACAGGCTATCTTGCAATCGCCCTGATTACTTTCAGGGCGATACTTTTTCAATGCAGAGACGATATCCATGAGATTTCGAAGATTGAACTTGACGGCTATCTTGGAGCAGACAGCGTGTTGGTATTCAACTATCAGAAGTATAAAAACGCCATGTTGGACAGAGGCTTTATTGATGATCTGCACAAGTATCTCGGAGACAGGAACGGCAGACGCTTCTTCATCATCGCGCCTGCTGCCTCGGTACAATTCCTTGAGGACTATATTGATAAAGGTAAAATAAAATACTTTGTGCTTCGAATTCCTTATTCAATCATAGAAGAAATCCACAATCGAGGATTCAGCAAGATAAAGCAGCCTGTAAGTGAGCTGGATGTCAACGATACCGCCCCCATGAGGAGCGCGCCTTTAATTCAAAACTTCTTATTGCGCAGGTGTTGGGAAGAGGCTTGAGGATTCCCGAAGCCTACAAAGGCAGTCAGCCGGTTGTAACGGTATTTAATCACGACAAGTGGTCCGGCAGCATAAAGCACCTTGTTGACGAAGTGCTGGAGATCGAAAGGCGAATCCATTCTTATCCTGTGCGGAAATCGGAAGATTATAATTTCGACATTTTTCAGATTGATTACGAAAAAGTGCTGGAGGAGACAAAGGAGTATCCGAAAGAAAATGAATTTGAATTACTCAAAAAAGGATACATTGCCTATTCAAGTCAGGACGAGGTTATCCCTGAAACAACCGAATATAAAACGGTAGTAACAGGCATAAGAGATAAAAGGGAATACTTCATTGCGCGTAAACTGTATCCTGTAGAAGAAGTTGCAAACGATATTTTCAACAGGTTGTATGTTTTTGATATGGCAAATAATCTTCGGCAATTTTTTTGTTAAATTCCTTTGAAGGTCTTTTAAAATCCTCAGGATATCTTGTTGGTACACTCTGTAAGTTTATTTTATCAATAAACACCTTGTAGTTTTCAGGTAATGCTATCTCACCTAATTCTATAAGCCTGTTAAGATTATGGGTATATGGGGGGAGTTCTTTAAACTTTTCAGATAATATTGCTTTCAGTATTTTCTCCAGGGCAAGATGGCACATAAAAACAACGTAGATATACCTCTTGTTTTTCAATAATGTTTCGGCAGTCTTTAAATCATACTGTGATGATAATAACCAGTTTGTAGAGGTCTTTTTCATAGGTGAATCATAACAAAGACAAAATAGCTGTGTCAAAAATAATATTAGGAAAAAACGAGAAATTACGACTATGGAGTTTTACAATAACTCCATCGTGGAATTGATTAACTGCACCGTATGAATAGTATCGACGAGGTTCCTGATCTGCTCAAATACTTTGTTGACCATCACGGTCTCGTTCGTCACAAAGGCTATTCCGATCACACTGCGCTGCCAGAGGTCGTTTGCATCAACTTCAGCGACAGAGACATTGAACTTGTTTTTTATCCTGTCGATCAGGCTTTTTATGACGAATCTCTTTTCCTTCAGCGAATGTGATTCGGGGATGTGGATATCCAATGTAAGGAGGCCGACGATCATTGTTCAGTTGTTAGTTGTTAGTTTTCAGTATTAGTCTGACAACTGACAACGTATTTACTATTTGGAAATTGATATTATCATCAGAAGGTTTATTGATGCTCAAATGAACTTTGTTTACTCTAATTTCGCCGCTACTTCTTCCTTGACGAAATTTTCGATGATATCGCCGACTTTGAGGTCATTGAAATTTTCGACCATGATCCCGCATTCAAACCCCGTCAGCACTTCCTTTACATCGTCCTTGAATCTCTTAAGTGATGCGATCTTGCTCTCATATATAACGATATTGTCCCGGATCACCCTGATGCCGGAACTTGAGCGCAGGATCTTTCCGTCAGTAACATAGCAGCCGGCGATCGTCCCGATCCTTGATATGTGGAAGAGGCTTCTGACTTCTGCCCGTCCAATGACCTTTTCAGTTATGGTCGGTTCGAGGAGCCCTTCAAGGGCCTTCTTTACATCTTCAATGGCCTCGTAAATTATATTGTAAAGGCGGACATCCACCCCTTCTTTTTCTATGAGAGCTGAAGCCTTTGCATCAGGGCGTATATTGAATCCGATGATGATCGCATTGGACGCGGTCGCGAGCATGACGTCAGATTCATTGATGCCTCCGGTGCTTGCATGGATGACGTTTACCTTAACCTGCGGATGGGTGATATTGTTCAGTGCATCCTTAACTGCTTCAGAGGAACCCTGGACATCTGCCTTTATGATCACGTTCAGGTCCCGGATCTCTCCCTGCTTCACTTTTTCATACAATTGGTCGAGGGTCAGTTTCTTCATCCTGGCTGCAGCAGCGGTCTTCTGTTTTTCCAGTCTGCCTACGGCTATCTGACGCGCTTTCCGTTCATCTTCCATTACGATAAATATATCTCCTGCCTGTGGGACTTCAGGAAAACCGATAACTTCAACGGGTGTTGAAGGACCGGCCTTCTCGAGCTTTTTCCCGGTATCGTCGATAAGGGCCCTTACTCTGCCGGCAACTGTTCCGACAATGAAAGGGTCACCGACCTTCAGTTCCCCAGAGCTTACGAGGACAGTGCCGATGGGGCCCCTTCCTTTATCAAGCTTAGCTTCAACTATTGTTCCTCTGGCAGACTTGTTGTAATGGGCCTTCAGCTCCAGGATATCGGACTGAAGCAGGATCATCTCCAGGAGGTGTTCGATCCCTATCTTCTTTTTTGCCGAGACCTCCACAAAAATATTCTGTCCTCCCCACTCTTCGGAAACAATACCGTGCTGCGAAAGCTCGTTTTTCACTCTTGTGATATTTGCTTCCGGTTTGTCGATCTTGTTGATGGCTACTACTATCGGAACATTTGCGGCCTTGGCATGGTCGATAGCCTCAATAGTCTGGGGCATGACACTGTCATCAGCGGCAACTACGAGTACAACAATATCTGTGATCTTTGCTCCCCGTGCCCTCATCATGGTAAAGGCTTCATGCCCCGGGGTGTCGAGGAAGGTTATCTCCTTGTCTTTCAACCTGACCTTGTAGGCTCCGATATGCTGGGTGATCCCCCCAGCCTCGGTCTCTGTGACCCGTGTCTCGCGCACTGCGTCAAGGAGGGTGGTCTTGCCATGGTCGACATGCCCCATGATAGTGACGATCGGCGGGCGCGGACTGAGCGCTGACTCGTCGACAGCCTTCTCTTCGAGGATCGACTCTTCAGATTCGATAGATCCTATTTCTATTTTCACTCCGAAAGATTCTGATACGATCTGTGCTGCATCAGCATCTACTGGCTGGTTTATTGTAGGCATATAGCCGAGCTCCATAAATTTCTTTATGACCTCGTTAAGTTTCTGTCCTATGAGTTCCGCGAACTCCTTTACTGTTGTGCCTTCCTGAAATTTGATAACCCGCTTTCTCGGCTGCGTGGCAAGCGGTGGAGGGGCTATTTCAGTTCTCTGGAAGTGCGGCCTCTTTTCGTGTTTTTTGAAATGAGGTTTAAAGTCCTGGGATTTCTTTGTTACATCAACCCTCCTGATGGTATCAAAGGCGCGCTGCATGCCGGGTTTGGTCTTGAATTTTGCAAGCTTTTCGCGCTCTACTTCTTTTTTGAACCTGTCAGGGACAATGATCTCCTCTTCTTCGACACCGGGGGATTTTACCTTTGCTACGCCTGCTGTAAGAGCAGAATGAGGCGGTTCTTTCTCTTCCTCTACTCTTACGACTGGTTCAGTCTTTATTTTTTGTTCAGTTTTTTCTTCCGGAGTTGTTTCAGCGAGAGGTTTTTCTTTCGGTTTCACCGGGGGTTTTGGTGTCTTTAACTCTTTCTGGACAGAAGGTTTTACCGGAGCCGCCCCTTTTGCCGGAACAACCGGCTTGTCCTTAGCCAAAGGCTTTTCTTTTTTGGTGAAGGCATCCGTCAGTTTCTTTGCAGTCTCATCATCGATATTGGCCATGTGTGACTTCGCATGGATGCCGAACTCAGCAAGTTTCGAGATGATATCTTTGTTGCTGATATTTATTTTTTTTGAAAGTTCGTAGATTCTCATTCCAACCTTTTATTTTTCCTGAGAGTATAAAATATTATCCAATTTACCCCGATAAAACACAGGGAATTCTGATTTTGATCGAGAGTTGTAAGATTGTTCGGTTTAATGTTATCATAACTTCTCTTTTTAATGCAATTGCATGCAGATATAGAAAGATATCATATTAAATCATTATGGAGGTTAGCGAACGATGGCAGTATGTTCAGTTTGCGGGAAGAAAAAAGTTACAGGCAATAATGTCAGCCATGCCAATAACAGGACCAAGCGCGTCTTCATGCCGAACCTGCAGAAAATAAAGATGCAATCTGCTCATGGAATGAGAAGACTGCATGTCTGTACCAGATGTCTCCGCTCAGGGAAAGTAAAAAAAGTAGTGTAGTGCAGCCTCTTCATAATATCCTCAAGGCCTTCATTCAGGACCACGGGCTCGGCAGCGGGATTGTGCTGAATGTGATCAGGCGTCAATGGATCAATATCGTCGGGCAGACGATAGCGGCTCATACCTTCCCGGACACAATAAAAGGGAAGGTCCTCACGCTTGTCGTTGATACACCTCAATGGATCCACCATCTGAGCTTTTTTAAGGAAGACATCGCGGAGAAATTAAGACCATATGATATAAACGAGGTCAGGTTCAGGATCGGTAAACTTCCGGGACAGACAAAGGAAGAGGACCGTCCGGAATATAAGGAACTGTCCGAGGATGATTCACGGTATATAGAAAATACGTTAAAAAACCTTAAAGATGAAGAACTGAAAGAAAGGTTCAGGGCGCTTATCGTGCATGGGCTGACGCGGAAGAGATGATTATGCCGACTCTTCGTAGATAAGAAGGGGTTTTTCCCTCTTTATTATCACATCTTCAGTGATCAGGCATTCCTTCACACCGGTCAGCGAGGGCACTTCATACATAACCTCAAGCATAACGTCTTCCAGGATCGCCCGCAGCCCCCGTGCGCCGGTTTTTCTTTTTATCGCTTCCCTGGCGATGGCTGTCAAAGAGGTATCAGTGAATTTAAGCTTTACATTATCAAAAGAAAGCAGCCTCTGATATTGCTTGATGATAGCATTCTTGGGTTCCGTGAGAATTCTTACAAGTGCGTCCTCTCCGAGTTCAGCGAGCGTTGCCACAACAGGGAGCCGGCCCACGAATTCGGGAATGAGCCCGTACTTGATCATATCCTGCGGTTGCACATGTCTGAGGACATCGTCTATTTTTTTGCCGTGAATGGTTTTAGGTTCAGCACCGAATCCAACGACTTTCTTCCCGATCCGCTCCTCGATTATTTTTTCGAGGCCTACAAACGCGCCACCGCAAATAAATAAGATATTTGATGTGTTGATCTGTATGAATTCCTGCTGGGGGTGCTTCCTGCCGCCCTGGGGAGGGACATTTGCCACAGTTCCCTCAATGATCTTCAGGAGCGCCTGCTGGACCCCTTCACCCGACACGTCCCGTGTTATTGAGACATTCTCTGTCTTGCGGCTTATCTTGTCTATCTCATCAATGTAGATGATGCCCCGCTGGGCCCTCTCCAGGTCATAGTCTGCGGCCTGGAGGAGTTTCAGGATGATATTTTCCACATCTTCACCGACATATCCTGCTTCGGTGAGAGTTGTGGCATCAGCAATCGTAAAAGGGACGTCAAGATACTTGGCGAGTGTCTGGGCCAGAATGGTTTTCCCTGTTCCAGTAGGGCCGATGAGCACGATATTGCTCTTCTGCAGCTCTATGTCGGACTGACGCGGGCTGTTTATCCTTTTATAATGATTATGCACCGCGACAGAGAGGATCTTTTTCGCCCGGTCCTGCTCGACAACGTACTCATCCAGAAAACTTTTGATCTCTTTGGGTGCCGGAAGCTTCCTGCTGATATTGACATCAAAGGATGTATCAAGTTCTTCTGCCATGATTTCATTGCAGAGATTGATGCACTCGTTACAGATGTAAACGGTAGGGCCTGCTATCAGTTTCCTCACCTCCTTCTGGCTTTTGCCGCAGAAGGAACATCTGAGGGCATTGGGACTGCTGTTTATTCTTTTATCACTCATGTATTTCTAATGTTTCCTTTTTAAGACGGTTTCTTCAGTGTTTCTATTACCTGGTCAACAAGGCCGTAATCTTTTGCCTCCTGGGCGGACATGAAATAGTCCCTCTCAGTATCGAGATGGACCTTTTCGAGGGGTTGCCCTGCGTGTTTCGCAAGGATCTTGTTGAGGGTTTCCTTAAGTTTTAAAATTTCTTTTGCGTGTATCTCCACATCGGTTGCCTGTCCGTAAAATCCCCCGAGCGGCTGGTGTATCATGATGCGGGAATGGGGAAGCACAAACCTCTTCCCTGTGGTTCCGGCAGTAAGAAGCAGGGCTCCCATGCTGGCAGCCTGGCCAATGCAGTAAGTGGCGATATCAGGTTTTATATATTGCATGGTGTCATAGATGGCAAGGCCTGACGAAACAACTCCTCCGGGAGAATTAATATAAATATGTATATCTTTTTCAGGGTCTTCGGTCTGGAGGAACAGAAGCTGGGCGATCACGGTGTTTGATACTATATCGTCTATAGCGCTGCCGATGAATACTATCCTGTCTTTCAGGAGTCTTGAATAAATATCATACGCCCTTTCGGTTCTTCCGGTCTGTTCTATTACGATAGGAATTAAGCTCATGTGTGCTCCTTTGAGGATTTTGAAGTATGTGGTACTTAAGGACGGGGCAGCGCCTCGCCCCTGCATTCAATTTTGTATCGTTGCTTTCTCCAGGATAAATTCCAGGACCTTATCAGCGAAAAGCCTGCTTTTCAAGGCCTCCATCGAACCTTCCCTTACTGCGTACAGCCTCAGAACCTCTTCAGGCTTGAGGTTGTTGCGGTGTGCGATCTCCTCTACGGCTTTCTTGATGTCATCTTCACTTACCTGGATGTTTTCTTTTTTACCGATGGCTTCAAGGAGAATTACACTTTTTACATTATCCCTTGCAGTGGTCTCAAATTCTTTTATTTGCTTTTCATCAGGTTTTACCGCCTCGTTTTTCCGTGTCGCGTCTTCTTTGGCCTTGTGTATCAGGGATTCGATCTCACCCTGGAGCATGGATGCAGGGACGTCAAACTGATGCCTGCTGATAAGCTCGTTGAGGATCTCTTTTTTGTATTCAAGGTTTGTCTGGCCTTTTTTCATACTGCTGATATTGTCGCTGATCCTTTTTTTCAGTTCGTTAAGATCATTGCAGTTGGCCTCTTTTGCAAACTCGTCATCCAGCGGCTGCAGATTTTTATTTTTCGTTTCAATGACATGTACTTTAAAGAGTACCTCTTTTCCTGCTATGGATTTGTTCGGATGGTCTTTTTCAAAGTTCAATGTAACTTCGACCGTGTCACCTTTTTTCTTCCCGGTAAGGGCGGTGGTAAACTCCTGAGGCATAGAGTCGGGGGTCAGGAGAAGGGGATAGTCCTTGTAAGAAAGTTCTTCATGCGCAGTACCGTCAATGTATGCGTCGGTAGTAATGACCGCCATGTCATTTTCCCTCAGAGCTTCTTCGGTAACTGAGTATAGGGCTTTACTTTCCTGCATCAGCTTGAGGGTCTTTTCTATTTCATCGTCTTCGACTGCAACAGGCTTTTCTTTCAGGGTTATGCCCGTGTAATTTATCTCTCCGACTTCAGGCCTGACCTCAACAGTTACCGAGAATATAAGCGGCTGACCGGGGGTAAGCTCTATCTTTTCATCAATATTGGGATAACTTACAGGCTCCAGGTTTGCTTCCCTGATAGCCTTCAGATAGAATTCCGGAACGATCTTTTCGATCACTTCGGCCTCGACATTCTTCCCGAATCTTTTTTCGAGAATGGCGCGAGGGACCTTTCCAGGCCTGAACCCTGGGATCTTCGTAGTGACGCCCAATTTACTGTAAGCATTTTCGGTCTCTGATTTGATAACATCAGAAGGGATATTGATTTTCAGTCTTCTTGTAGTTGATGATAATTGTTCAACGTGCTGAAGCATGGATACCTCTGAATTAAAGTTTGATTATAATTTAGAATTATGCAAAATGATTTGTCAATGAGCAGGCCTGATGAAGATGCGGGAGAAAAGCGCATCTCGATAATCATACCCAACTACAATAAGGCCTCAACCGTAGGGAAATGTCTCGAGGCAGCGTATGCGTCAGATTACAACAATTTTGAAGTAATTGTCGTGGATGACTGTTCAACGGACAACTCTATCGAGGTTATCAAAAAGTTCCCCTGCACATTAATCAGTCTTGAACATCGCTCAGGGACTTCAAAAGCGCGGAATGGAGGAGCCAGGAGGAGCACAGGGGAGTTTCTGTTTTTCACGGATTCGGATTGTCTGCTTCTGCCAGACACGCTGTCGATAACAAATAAAACGCTTTTGGAATTAGCATCAGCTTTCGCTGCTGATGAAGAAGCTCTTAAAAAAGTTGTGCTTGGCGGCACCTATACGACGGTGCCATATGACAGGGATTTTTTCAGCACTTTCCAGTCAGCTTACATAAACTATTCTGAAACAAAAAGGGTCGCTCCTGATTATATCGCTGCGCATGCGATGGTTGTTCACATAGAGACCTTCACGAAAAGCGGCGGGTTTCCGGAAAACTTCCTGCCGATAATTGAGGATGTCGAATACAGCCACAGGCTCAGGAAGGGTGGGCACCGGTTGGTCATGAATCCTGCAATACAGGTTCAGCACATATTCAGATTTTCATTGGGCCGCTCGCTTAAGAATGCATTTAGAAAGTCAAAATATTGGAATATATATTCTCTTCAGAACAGGGATATGCTGTCTGATTCAGGCACAGCTTCAGTTGAATTGAAAGCTGATGTAGGTTTCAGTTTTATAAGTCTTATGCTCTTTGTAATGTGGATGTTTTCTCAGGAGATGATATTTTTAACAGTCATTCCTGTAGTGTTTTTGATGAATGCTTTCATAAGCAGGCGACTGCTGAAAGCCTTTTATGAGACAAAAGGATGTTTATTTGCAGCGGCCGCCTTTCTGTATTACGCGCTTGTGTATCCGTTTCCCGTTGGAGCGGGTGTCCTTGCCGGAATTGTGGAATATTTTTTCTTCGCTCGCAGATTCAGGATATAAAGTATTAAGATATTGATATGTCCTATTCCCCTTTTCGCCACATAAATTCTGTTTTCTGGAAACGAAAGCCCATACATCTCACTGTTTTCCTGACCAGGAGGTGCAACCTGAGGTGCCCGTTCTGCTTTTATCTCTCAGGAGAGGATAAACAGAAGCAGGCCCCGGAACTGTCTCTTGATGAACTCAAAAAAACATCTTTTTCTGCGGGTAAGCTGCTCTGGCTCGCGTTCTCCGGCGGGGAGATATTCCTCAGAGAGGACATCGTGGAGATAGCGAAAGCATTTTATGAGCGGAACAGGCCTGCGATCATGCTTTTTCCTACGAACGGACTGCTGACTTATGTGATCAGGGACAAGATTGAGGCGATACTGAGACATTGTAAAAAGAGCACAATAGTCGTCAAACTCTCCCTTGAGGGACTGGAGGAGTTGCATGATTCCTTAAGAGGCATGAAGGGAAGTTTTCAGAAGACCATGAAAACGTATCTCGCTCTCGGCAGCCTGCTAAAAGTGTATCCAAATTTTGAGCTTGGGGTGAACACGGTTTTCAGCTCATCGAACCAGGATCACATGAAAGAGCTGATAGATTTCATTAACGGCCTGGACAGGATCAAGACCCACACGGTGTCATTGATAAGAGGCAGTGTTGCTGATGAACGGCTAAAGGATATTGACACAGAGAAATATCATGATATGCTTGCCAGGATGGAAGTTGATCTTAGACAGAACAAATCGGACATCTATCGATTCAAAGGCGCAAAGCTCAAGGCTGCACAGGACATCTTGCAGCGCCGCCTGATCTATAAGACATCCATCCGGAATAGGCGTCTCATTCCCTGCTATGCAGGAAAACTGAATATAGTAATTACAGAGCCCGGGGATGTCTTCCCATGTGAGTCTTTTTCCATGAATATGGGGAATGTGAGGGAAAACGGTTATAGCATTGCAAATGTGCTTAAAACAGAAAAAGCACAACAAGTGCTTCGCTCCATACAGGAGAAGGAATGTTATTGCACTCACGAGTGCTATATGATGACGAATATCCTGTTTAATCCGCGCATGTACCCTTCATTGATGAAGGAATATGCGAGGCTGTGAAGCGTTAATCCGGATTATGCATGGCTGGACCCTGTTCAAATAGAAAGCACAGGGGCGAGGCTGGCGAAGATTTCTATAATCGGCACAAAAATAGCGGTCATTAATCAGCTTTCAGCTATCAAAAAAATAAAGATGGTATTTATGATATGAACTGATCGCTGATAGCTGACAGCTTATCGCTAATTAAGAATCCTTCGCCAGATCTCAGCGCCTCAGTGGTTGATTTGTTGTGGCAGTAGCATAAAGGGGTAAGCGAGAAATGCCGTATTTAATACAGGCAGTCAATTGCAATAGGCTCGTGAAAGGATTATCATAATCAGATGAATTTCAATGTCGTTGTGCTTGCCGCAGGACGGGGAAAACGAATGCGGTCCAAGACTCCCAAAATCCTTCATGAGGCATTGGGAATGCCCATGCTTCAGCACGTAATTAATGCCGTCAAACCTCTTAACCCTGCAAAAACAGTGGTCGTGATCGGCAATGGCGCGGAATCTGTTAAACAAAGAATGGCCGTAGAGGGTCATCTTTCTTTTGTGGTGCAGAGACAGCTTCTCGGAACCGGGGATGCGCTTTCTGTTGCGAGGAAGGAACTGAAAAAAGGGGCGATACTTGTCCTGAACGGTGACTGCCCGCTCATTACGACAAAGACCCTCAGGACGCTTATCCAAAAACATAAACGGAGCAGGAACGCACTGTCATTTCTTGTATTCAGGGACAGTTCACAGGCAGGTTATGGCAGGATTCTTCGCGATGAAAACGGCTGGGTAGCAGGCATAGTCGAGGACAAGCACGCAACACCTGAACAGAAAGCAAAATTCCAGGAACTCAATGGCGGGGTTTATATTCTGGAAGCGGAGGTGCTGAAACATCTCGAAAGCATTAAAAGGAACAGAACATCAGGCGAATACTATCTCACTGATATCATTGGGATTGCTGCAAGGAACAGGAAGAAGGTTGAGGCATATCTGTGTTCTCCTGAAGAGATACGCGGCGTGAACAACCGGGAAGAGCTTTTCGAGGTTGCGGATATATTAAGAAAAAGAATTGTGAAAAAATGGATGTCCAGAGGAGTGACATTCATAAATCCGGATGCATCGTTCGTAAGCCCAATGGCGCACATCGGACAGGATACGATAATTTATCCCAATACGTATCTTGAAGGCGCCACAAAAATCGGAGATAATTGCATCATTTTCCCTGGAACGCGGATAAATGACAGTGTTATCGGTAATGATGTTACAATTAAAGACAATACCTTGATAGAACAAAGCAGAATAGGAAGCGGAAGTTCCATCGGTCCGTTTGCGCATTTGAGGCCGCATACGGTAACCGGCCGCGGCGTGAAGATAGGGAATTTTGTTGAAACAAAGAAATCTACACTTGGGGATGGAACAAAGGCATCTCATCTGTCGTATATCGGAGATGCTGTCATAAGCAGGAATGTGAACATTGGCGCAGGGACCATCACCTGCAACTATGACGGGAAGAACAAGTTTAAAACTGTAGTTGAATCCGGGGTCTTTATCGGGAGCGACTCGCAGCTTGTTGCTCCGGTAAGGATCGGAAAAGGCGCATATGTTGCTGCCGGCTCAACAGTGACAAAGGATGTTCCGGCAGGGTCGCTTGCCATAACGCGGGTTAAACAGCAAAACCTTACTGGCTGGGTCAAAAAAAAGAAATCACGAGTTAAAAGTTAGGAGCTACAAGTTATGTGTGGAATAGTCGGGTATGTTGGAAAAAGAAATGCAGTCCCGGTTCTCATAAATGGATTAAAACGGCTTGAGTACCGCGGGTATGATTCTGCGGGTGTGGCATTTTTTGACAGGGACAACAGGATCGGGGTAAGACGTTGTGCTGGAAAGATAAAGGACCTGGAAAGTTCCATTAAAAGAGAAAAAATAAAAAGCTTTACAGGATTGGGGCATACGAGATGGGCAACACATGGAAGGCCTTCTGAGGAAAACGCTCATCCACACCGTGCAGGGGGGATCGTCCTGGTGCATAACGGGATAATCGAGAACTATTTCGAGCTCAGAGAGGACCTCAAGAGAAAGGGGCATGTTTTTACTTCAGAGACAGATACAGAGGTTATCTGCCATCTTATACACAGCTATTCAAAGGATGGGCGTTCTTTTGAGGATGCGGTGCGAGAGGCCCTCAAACATGTGGAGGGCGCTTATGCGCTTGGTGTTATCAATGAGAAAGAGCCAGACAAAATACTGGCAGTCAAAAAAGACAGCCCCCTGGTCATGGGACTTGGGGACGGGGAATTCTTTATTGCTTCTGATATCCCTGCATTCCTGAAGTACACAAGGGACGTGATGATCCTTGAGAACAATGAACTGGTCTCAATTACCGGCAAAGGCGTCTCTATTTCGAATTTGGCCACGAAAAAACCTGTGAAGAAAGAGATCACGAAGATCACATGGAGTCCGACCATGGCTGAAAAGGGCGGTTACAGGCATTTTATGCTCAAGGAGATATTTGAGCAGCCGCGGGCAATCGCAGATACAATCAGGGGAAGGATTTCTCCTGAAAAAGGGGTGGTCAATCTTGAAGAGTTTTCCATGAAAGCAAAAGACCTCGAAAAACTGAGCAAGATATTCCTTGTGGCCTGCGGCACATCCTGGCATTCAGCCCTTATCGGCAAATACATGATAGAGAACATGGCAAAGGTGCCCTGTGAAGTCGACATTGCCTCTGAATTCAGGTACAGGAACCCTATTATTCCCAAAAACAGTTTTATCATCGTGATCACCCAGTCAGGAGAAACAGCGGACACTATTGCTGCCCAGAGAGAAGCCCAGAAACTCGGCGCCAAAGTCCTCAGTATCTGTAATGTTGTCGGCAGTACATCAGCGAGAGAAGCAGACAGTGTTTTTTATACTCACTCAGGGCCTGAGATAGGCGTTGCTTCAACAAAGGCATTTACCACCCAGCTTACGGGACTTTACCTGTTTTCTATCGCGCTCGCAAAGGCAAAAGGCATCCTCAATAAACGGGAAATAAAAGAATTATTCAGCGAGCTTCTTCAGTTGCCGGAAAAGGTGGAGAAGGCCCTTCATATCAATGCCCAGGTGCTGAAAATAGCCAGAAAATTTTCACAGGTGCATGATTTCCTCTATCTTGGAAGGGGGATAAATTATCCCATAGCCCTTGAAGGTGCGCTGAAATTGAAGGAGATCTCATATATTCATGCAGAAGGATATCCTGCTGGCGAGATGAAACACGGCCCCATCGCCCTCATAGATAACAATATGCCGGTGCTTGCGCTGGCTCCTGACGACAAGGTGCTGGAAAAGATACTCTCCAATATGGAAGAAGCAAAAAGCAGGGGGGGTAAAGTAATTGCAGTCGCAACTGAGGGCAGCACAAAAGTGCTTGCACATGCATCAGATGTGCTGTTCATGCCAAAAACCAATTACTATCTGACACCTATTATTTTTTCCATTCCTCTGCATTTGCTGGCTTATCACGTGGCAGTGCTCAGAAAATGCAATGTGGATCAGCCAAGGAATCTCGCGAAAAGCGTTACTGTGGAATAAGTTATCAGATAGCTTTATTAATTTTATATATTGCCCCATAAATCTGTAACAATTTTCTTCCGTATCTGATATAATTATTTACGTATTGTCTGTAACGCTTAACAGGCAATTCCTTCAATTTGTAAATCAAAACACTCCGCATGTGGGGGAAGAATGACAAAACAGATGCTACTAAATGACCTGAACCACCAGCAAAAAGAAGCGGTTACACATACCAGCGGCCCCATTCTTGTGCTTGCAGGAGCAGGCAGCGGGAAGACAAAGGTAATTACCCGCCGGTTTGCCTATCTCAATGTTGCTCAGAAGGTCGCTCCATCGTCTATACTTGCGATGACCTTTACCAATAAAGCTGCCGAGGAGATGAAGGAAAGGATCGAGAACTTTACAGGAAAAAGCACAAAAGGTCTATGGGTCGGCACCTTCCATTCCCTGTCAGCGCGTATCTTGCGAAAAGAGATCGAAAATCTCGGATACAGGAGGGATTTCTGCATCTATGATGACGACGACTCCGGGAACCTGGTACGTTCCATACTGAAGGAATTCAAGATCCATGAAGCCCTGTACAAAGGGATCCTGTCAAAGATATCCTCTCTCAAGGCGTCTCTCATAGGCCCGGAAGAACTCCTTGCCAATGAAGACAGCTACGGTTTTGACGAAAAATTCGCGCGGGTTTATGTGCGTTATCAGGATGAACTCAAAAAAAATAATGCCCTGGATTTTGACGACCTCATAATGTGCTGTGTCAGTCTTTTTGACCAGCATCCTGCTATCCTTAAGAACTACCATAAAGAGTTCTCACATATTATGATAGACGAGTTCCAGGATACGAACACATCGCAGTACAGACTCGCCAAACTCCTTGCTTCAAAACACAAAAATATCTGTGTGGTTGGAGATGACGACCAGAGCATTTACAAGTTCAGGGGCGCTGAGGTAAAGAATATTCACACCTTCAAGAAAGATTTTTCGAAGACAAAGGTCATCCACCTTGAGCAAAATTACCGGTCTACTCAAAATATACTGAATATTGCCGGCAGCGTCATTGCAAGCAACCCTGCAAGAATGCCCAAAAAACTCTGGACAGAGCGGGGCGATGGGGATAAAGTTGCATACTGCATAGCAAGCAACGAAATGGAAGAGGCAAGATATATAGCGAGGTTTATCAAGGAACTGTACCTCAAAGGCAAATATTCTTATAAGGACATTGCCGTTCTGTACAGAATAAACCAGCAGTCAAGGGCGCTGGAAGAGATCCTCAGGGAAAACGGGCAACCTTACAGCATCTTGGGAGGTATCAGCTTTTATCACCGGAAAGAAATAAAAGATATTGTGTCTTATCTGAAGGTGATAGCAAATCCTGATGACACTGTCAGTCTGAAACGGATTATCAACGCTCCTCCTCGGCAGATCGGCGCCGCAACTCTTACACGGGTTGAAAATGAATCACGCAAGAGAGAAGAAAGCCTTTACAGGGCAATGAAATATATACTCAAGAGCAATACGCACACAAATTCGCTGAAAGAAAAGATCAGCGAATTTGTAAATTTACTTGATGATCTGATCGCTCACAGAGATACTCCATTGCCTGAACTAATCAGGCTGCTCTGCAAAAAAACAGGCTACCTGAAGTGGCTTGGAGAGGAAAAAGCTGACAATGTCACGGAACTGATCAGTTTTGCCGAAGGGAAGGACCTCAGCAGTTTCATTGACATCGCTTCCCTTTACAGCGGTATGGATGAGGCACATATGGATGACGCTGTCACTCTCCTTACTCTTCACAGCGCAAAAGGACTTGAATTCCCAGTTGTATTTATTGCGGGGTTTGAAGACGGCCTTCTGCCTCACTTCCACGCAGTAAAGGACCCTGAAGAGCTTGCTGAAGAAAGAAGGCTGTTCTATGTCGGCGTCACAAGAGCGCAGGATATGCTTATCCTGACAGGAGCCAAGAAGAGGAGACTGTATACGTCCCTGCAGGAGCAGCAGCCATCCCGGTTTCTTGCAGACATACCTGCCGAGTGTTATTGCCGTTATGAAAAGAGACCCAAGACGGATTCAATCAATGCACAAACCGTCAAAGTATCTGCAGCTCTTTTAAATGCATCACCGTTTGCAACAGGCTCCAGGGTCAAACATCCGAAGTGGGGGATAGGTGTAGTCAGGGATAGCTATGGTGAGACAGATGATGTAAAGGTAATGGTAAATTTCCCGTCTGTCGGGATAAAGAGGCTTTCACTTAAATTCGCCAACCTGGAGAAGATCTGATGGATATCGGGCATATTTCCCTTCTCGCCAGGCTTGAATTGACAGAAGAGGAAAAGGAACTCTTCAGTAAGCAGGTTGGGAACATTATCGAGTATATAAACAAACTGAATGAGTTGGACACATCGGGGGTTAAGCCTACTGCACATATACTCCCGGTCAGCAATGTTTTCAGAGAGGATGCCGTAACGGGTTCTCTCCCGCTTGAAAAGGCACTCCAAAACGCCCCTGAAAAGGACAGCAGTTTCTACAGGGTACCGAAGATCATAGAAGAAACTTAAAGTGTAACGAATGGAGTTATAAATTCAGATATGCTCAGATGCATGTTAAGGGCAAAAATACACAAGGCTACGGTGACCGAGTCCAATATCACCTATGAGGGGAGCCTTACCATTGATGAAGAGCTGCTTGAAGCAACTGGTACAAGACCATTTGAGCAGGTCAGGGTCAGCAATCTGAATAATGGCGAGAGATTTGAAACGTACGTGATCCCCGGCAAAAGAGGTTCCGGAGTTATCTGTCTTAACGGACCGACCGCGAGAAAAGGGACCGTAGGCGATGTCATCATTATTTTTTCTTACGGTTATTATACGGAAGAAGAGATGAAGGGCTTCTCTCCTGTCATAATAAGGCTCGATTCCGATAACAAAATAATAAAGTAGGTCGTCTTCTTATCGAACCGCAGATCATATCCAGCATTTACAGCACAAAGGGCAACCTGTTGTGGAATTTCTATAATCGACAAAAAGCATTTTACATTTTTGCTTCAGGGCATTTACTATTTCTTTTATTCTCTAAACTCTCAACTCCTGATTCTTAACTCTTTTTTAAATGTGTCGTATAGAAATTCCTTCACAGATTCCCCTTCGTGTCTTTGCCCTTTTGTCCTATGTTCCAACCATTTGAACGGAGTACGCATTGGAGCAAGTATGGTGAGTAAATGCAGGCTTTACGAAGTAAAGCAATTTAAATACAAACATCATTACTAAAAAGCACACATGAAAATGTTACAATTTACCCCATGAAAGATAAGATATCACAGGTGGTTGTAAAGGTGCACGAATACTTTAAAAGCAGGGGACTGAAGCTTTCCATTGCCGAGTCCTGTACAGGGGGACTTCTCAGTCATTATCTTACATCTCTTTCAGGCGCGAGCGAATTTTTTCAAGCAGGTATTATTGCTTATTCTGAGGAGATCAAGAAGAACATTCTCGGTGTTTCTCCTGAAACAATAAAAAAATATGGTGTGGTGAGCGAAGAAACAGCACGCGAGATGGCAGAAAAAGTCCTTGCCCTTTCAAAAACGGACTATGCTGTGTCAACCACAGGCAACCTCGGCCCGGATGTACTTGAGGGGAAGGATAGAGGGCTGATATGCATAGCTGCGTCCGGCATGAAAGAGACCATTTCAAGAGAACTGAGATTGCGTGGGAGCAGGGAGGAAAATAATGAGGCGGCAACGTTTGAAGCGTTGAAGCTTTTGATCGAGCTATTGAAAGAGGAAGAGGCAGGGGAGAAAAGATAATATCATGGAAAAGATACCAGTACAGATAAAACACGAAATTGAAAAGCTCGTCAAAAACCTGAACTACCACTGTTACCGCTATTATGTGATGGATTCACCGGTCATATCGGATGAGGAATATGACAGGCTGTACCGGCATCTGAAGGAAATTGAGGAAAAATATCATTATGTCCTGCCTGATTCGCCCACCCAGCGCGTTGGCGCGCCGCCGCTTGACAAGTTCGAGAAGGTTAAACATGCGGAGCCGATGCTATCGCTCGACAATGCTTTCTCTCATGATGAGGTCAGGGAGTTTGACGAGAGGGTAAAGAAATTTCTCAAATATGACAAAGAGATTGAGTACACGGTCGAGCCCAAATATGACGGGCTTGCGATGGAACTGACATATAAAAACGGAATTTTACATAAGGCGGCGACGAGGGGTGATGGCTATGAAGGTGAGGATGTTACCGTAAATATAAAGACCATAAAGGCTG
Source organism: Nitrospiraceae bacterium (assembly GCA_003599425.1). GTDB lineage: Bacteria > Nitrospirota > Thermodesulfovibrionia > UBA6902 > UBA6902 > SURF-23. The sequence goes on from QZKC01000092.1 coordinate 27,826, forward strand.
TCCCCCTGAGGATAGAGGATGGTGAAGTCCCTGAAAGTATCGATATCCGTGGGGAAGTCTATATGGACATCAGGGAATTTGAGGCGCTGAACAAAGAGAGAGAAAAAGAAGGGGAACCAGCGTTTGCCAATCCGAGAAACGCAGCCGCTGGATCCATACGGCAGCTCGACTCCTCGATCACTGCAAAGAGAAAGCTTCATCTTGCCTGTTATGGTATGGGTGCTGCAAAAGGAGTGATTTTCACCAGCCAGTGGGAATTCATTGCCTGGCTAAAAAAGGCGCGTTTTCCAGTTCCGGATATCATAAAACTTGTCAAAGGAATAGACGGAGTAATTGATATTATCAGGGAGATAGAGCAGAAGAGGAATGATTTCCCTTTTGAGGCTGATGGCGCCGTGATAAAGGTCAATGATTTTGAACTGCAAAAGGCACTTGGCATGAAAACAAGGGAACCCCGCTGGGCGATCGCGTATAAATTCCCGGCCCATCAGGGCACGACAAAAATCAAGGATATCGTCGCGAGCGTGGGAAGAACGGGCGCCATAACTCCTGTTGCATTTCTTGAACCTGTAAGGATCGGCGGCGTTACGGTCTCACGATCTACCCTGCATAACTGGGATGAGATAGAGAGAAAGGACATTCGCGTTGGAGATACTGTGGTCATAGAGCGTGCGGGTGACGTAATACCGCATGTTGTTGCGGTAGTAAAAGAGAAACGCACCGGCAGGGAAAGGCATTTTCATCCTCCTGCAAAATGTCCTGTGTGCGGCTCAGCAGTAGAAAAAGATGAAGGCGGGGTCGCGTATCGCTGCATAGGCCTGAACTGCCCTGCCCAGGTCCGGCAGCGGATCGGCCATTATGCATCACGTGGAGCAATGGATATCGAAGGGCTGGGTGAGAAGAATGTCGAGCTGCTTTATTCAAAAGGGCTGATAAAACATTTCTCTGACATCTATAAATTGAAAAAGGAAGACCTTATCAATCTTCCCAGGTTTGCAGAAAAGTCAGCACAGAATCTTATCAGCGCAATCGAGAAGAGCAGGCAGACAACGTTTGCAAGGTTTCTCTACTCTCTGGGAATTGTCCATGTCGGTGAGTATGCTGCAAAGCTCCTTGCAAGGAATTTCCAGGAGATAGAGGAATTGTATCATGTTAAACCTGAAAGGATCATTGAGATAAAGCAGATGGGCGAGAAGATTGCGGAATCTGTATCCCGCTTTTTCAGCGATCCTGAAAATATTCATACGCTCGATATACTGAAATCCTTCGGCATAAAGATCTCAAATCCTGATTTCAAGAAGCGCGAAGAGAATCGTCCTCTTGAAGGCCTGACCTTTGTGTTAACTGGGACATTGAAAAAACCAAGGCCTGAAGTTGAAGAGCTTATAGAACGCATGGGCGGCCAT
>QZKC01000031.1 GCA_003599425.1 Nitrospiraceae bacterium
GCATTACGTTGTTGCCTGTTCAGCAATCGTTGGGAAGATTTCTGGGAGAATCGGATATGCGCTTAATTCCCTTTACCAATAAATTTGTCGCACACCCCTTTCAACTCCACGGGGTTTACTTTTTAATTTTATTTTGATAACTTACTTGCTGATGCAAGAAGGATTGTTCAATTTTTTTAAGGAGGGAACATCTGTGGAAAAAATACAGATGCTTGAGGAAAAAATATCAAAAGTAGTTGATAAGATCAAGGCATTGACTGAGGAAAATGATCAATTAAACACGAGGATAAACAAACTGAAGGACGAACTGGCAAATAAAGATGAGGAAATTGCATCGCTCAAACGTGAGCTGAAAAGCGCCGATGCGTTAAAAACGGATGTAGAGAAGCTGAACAACGAGCGTGAAACGGTCAAGTCCCACCTGGAGAGCCTGATCAAAGAGCTTGAGTCTGTAGAGATGTGATGTAGTATTTTTGAATATATTTTTCACAACAGGCGGTGTCAATGCATTCTGTCGAGGTTCATATACTGGGCCAGAGTTACTCTATCAGGACCGATGAAAATGAGGCCTACATAAAATCTTTGGCAAAGTATATAGATGAAAAGCTGAAAGAGATATACAGCGTCGCACCCAACATCAACCAGTCGAGAGCGATGGTCATGACTGCCTTCGGCATTGCGGATGAGCTTTTCAAGCTCAGGTCTGAACTGCAGAACCTGGATAAGATGATCGAGGAGAAGACAAAGATATTGTCAGGCTTCCTTGAATGAATTTTTTTTCTGCCCCACCTTTTTAAAGGCGACACATGGAAGAGACCAACGAACTCATACAGGAGAGGATCAAAAAGCTTAACAGGCTTCGCGAATCAGGTATTGAACCTTACGGGATTCCGTTCACTGTCAGTGACAACGCAGCGGACCTTGCCGCTAAATTTGGAGGATCAGGCAAGGAGGAACTGGAATCAAAAGCTGAACAGTGCTCCCTTGCAGGCAGGATAATTTCGTACAGGGACTTCGGCAAGACTGCTTTCGCCCATATACAGGATGCATCAGGGAGGATGCAGCTTTATTTCTCAAAGGACCTCATCACCGGCAATCCCGGCATTTTCAAAAATCTTGACATAGGTGACATTATCGGGGTTTCCGGACAACTGTTCAGGACAAAGACGAATGAACTTACTGTTCAGGTGAAAAATATATCGCTGTTGTGCAAATCCCTGAGGCCCCTGCCCGAGAAGTGGCACGGCCTGCGTGATATAGAGACCCGCTGCAGGCAGAGGTATGTCGACCTTATCGTCAACCCTCATGTGAAAGAGCTTTTCATAAAGCGGAGCAGGCTTATAAAGGCGCTAAGGAACTATTTTGATGAAAGGGGATTTATAGAGGTAGAAACCCCGATGATGCATCAGATACCCGGAGGCGCAACAGCGCGGCCTTTCAAAACACACCATAATGCGCTGAATATTGATCTCTATCTCAGAATAGCCCCTGAGATCTATCTGAAGAAACTTCTTGTGGGCGGATATGAACGGGTGTATGAGATCAACAAGAATTTCAGGAATGAAGGTATTTCAGCGAAGCACAATCCCGAATTCACCATGCTGGAGTTTTACATTGCCTACAGGGATTACAACTACCTGATGGAATTCACCGAAAAACTGATACCACACCTCTGCAAAGAGATAAACGGGACTCTCCAGGTGCCTTTCGGTGAAGAAGACAGCAGCGTTACCATTGACTTTACACCTCCCTGGCCGCGCATCAGCATAATCGATGCGATGGAAAAGGAGGGGGTTGACCCTGCTGTTTTCAGGGACGTTGAAGTAGCGCGGCAGTTTGCGATACAGCATAAGATCGATGTTGAGAGAAAGGCCACTCACGTCAAGATATTAGATGAGATATTCAAGAAGAAAGTGGAGCCCAGGCTAATTCAGCCTACATTCATCACGGAGTATCCGGTAGAGCTTTCTCCCCTGGCAAGGAGGAAAAAGGACAACCCGGAGCTTGTTGAAAGGTTTGAGCTTTTCATTGCAGGCAGGGAAGTGGCAAATGCCTTCTCTGAACTGAATGACCCCGCAGACCAGAGGGGCAGATTCGAAGAGCAGGTTGAAGCGCGGAATCAGGGAGACGAGGAGGCGGGGTTTATGGATGAAGATTTTGTCAGGGCGCTTGAGTACGGAATGCCTCCAGCAGCAGGAGAAGGCATAGGAATAGACAGGCTTTTCATGCTATTGACGAACACCTACTCTATCAGGGATGTGATACTGTTTCCTCAACTTAAACCGGAACAGTAACAAATAAAAATGAACTTTCCTTATCAGATCTTTGTTGCCCTCCGTTATTTCAGATCGAAAAAGAAGCACCGCGGCGTCTCCCTGAATACGTTTATTTCTATAGTGGGTGTTGCACTTGGTGTTATGACGTTGCTGACGGTTCTGTCAGTGATGAGCGGTTTTCACCAGGACCTGCAGGGCAAGATACTCGGAGCCAACGCCCATGTGATCGTGCAGAGTTTTGACGGCAGAATAAAAGAATATCAGTCTGTAAGGGACAAGATCGACGGGATTGAAGGTGTCACGGCGTCCTCTCCTGTTATTTATGGACAGGTGATGCTGAGGTTTGGCAACAGGGCCTCAGGTGCGGTTGTCAGAGGAATAAATCCTGCCATGGAGAAGGATACAACAGACATTTTAACCAGGCTCAAGGTCGGGAGTCTCAGCGGTCTTGCTGAGGACGGAGGAGTTCCGGGGATAATCATCGGCAGGGAATTGTTAAGAACACTCGGACTTTTTGTGGGGGATGAGATAGACATGATATCTCCCATAGGTGAATTGGGCCCTCTCGGCATGGTGCCGAAGATGAAGAAATTCAAAATAACCGGCTATTTTGAAGCAGGCATGTATGAATACGACTCATCTCTTGCATTCATCGATATCAGGGTTGCTCAAAGGTTCTTCGGTTTAGGGGATGAGGTCACCGCAGTTGAGGTCAAGATAGCCGACCCGTACCGTGCTGCTGAGGTCGCTATGCAGATTGAGAAGGCGCTCTCCATGCCCTTCGTAGCGCGGGACTGGATGCAGATGAACAGAAATCTCTTCTCAGCGCTCAAGCTCGAAAAGATCGTAATGTTCATTATCCTGACCCTTATTATTCTCGTTGCTTCATTTAACATCGTGAGCAATCTCATCATGATCGTCATAGAGAAGGCGCGTGAAATAGCCATCATGAAGACAATGGGCGCGACAAACAGGGGCGTGATGTCGATCTTCATGATACATGGGCTTGTCATCGGCATTACAGGGACCGTGATAGGGGTCAGTGGCGGCTATATCTTATGTGAACTTTTGAAGGAATATAAATTCATCAATCTCCCGGCAGATGTGTACTATCTGAGCTATCTTCCGGTGAGGATGAGCCTTTTTGATTTTACTATTGTTCCGGCAGCGGCGATACTCATCAGCTTTCTTGCAACTGTGTATCCCTCATGGCAGGCAGCAAAGCTCGATCCAGTGGAGCAGTTGAGATATGAATGACCGGGCTGACATGGAACCGTTAATAACCGTACAAAACCTGAATAAGTCCTTCACCACCCCGGGCAGCAGCCTGCATGTATTGAAAGACATTTCATTTGAAGTGCAGCAGGGAGCAATGATCGCGCTCATGGGGCCGTCCGGAGTCGGCAAGAGCACCTTGCTGCACATCCTCGGCACACTCGACAGGCCTACCTCCGGGAGCGTCTTGTTTGAAGGGGTAAATGTTTTTGAACTGAAGGATGACGCGCTGGCTCAGTTCAGGAGCAGGACAGTAGGATTTGTATTCCAGTTTCATCATCTCATGCCTGAGTTCAATACTTTTGAGAACACGGTCATGCCTGCGTTAATTGCCGGAATTAACCGGGGAGAAGCTGACAGCAGGGCACGGCAGATACTGTCTGATGTCGGCCTCTCGGAAAGGCTTCTTCATAAGCCGGGAGAACTGTCAGGCGGAGAGCAGCAGAGGGTTGCTGTCGCACGCGCGCTCATGCTTCATCCTAAAATAGTGCTTGCAGATGAGCCCACAGGGAATCTCGATACAAAGACTGGTGAAGATCTATTCAAACTCTTGGCCAGTCTGAACAGCAAGGGAATAACATTTATCATCGTTACCCATAACGAAAGTCTTGCATCCAACTGCGGGAGAACAATAAGGATGAAGGACGGACAGATAGTCGGGTGAAATTATATGATCTGACTCCGGGTGAAGATGCCTTCAAAACCTCTATAAAGCAACAGATTAATTAAAAATAAATTCTGCTGCCCGCATAAAATAATGCCGCTCAAGATTGATGACTTTATAAATATTCAAAGGTGTTGCTGATAGAGTTTTTTCAGTCATCTCCGCCTGTAGGAGTACAGGCGTCCCAAATAAATTGTGTGGGTCTCTGAAAGAGCGGTGAAGAGGTAGAGGAATTATGCATCTTTCTGAAGATACTTTTGAAACATTCCTTCCCGGCCTGTCCAACAGAGACGTAATAGATCTGCGTGAAGTGACGTTCATAGACCCTTACGGCATGGTAGGGATGCTTGAGGCGGGAAGGTATCTTTCCTTAAAGAATATGCACAAGAGTTTAATTCTCCCTGCATCCGGGGAAGTGCTTAAATATCTTGAGCGGATGGATTTCTTTAAATTTGCAGAAAGGTATTTCTCTGTCGTCCCTGAAATGCCGCATCTGCCTGAAAAATATATGAGGAGTTCGGGCTCGGACGTTTTGCTTGAGATCACCCCGATAGAAAAGTCTGACGATATCCATTTCATAGTCGGGAAGGTAAAAAAGAGGGCGCATGCAATACTGAAGAAACATCTCCACTATGATGAGCGAGCGATCAATGGCTTCATCGTGGCGCTTTCAGAGGTGTGCCAGAACATTATTGAGCACAGCGAGAACACCGGTTATGTCGGCATTCAGAAATACCACTTCCAGAAACTGAACAAGAACGTAGTGAAGATAGCGGTCATGGACCTGGGAAGGGGCTTCAGGGGATCTATTTCCGAGAGGATCGCTGTTAAGGGCGACCTTGAAGCTATAGAAAAGGCCTTGCTGCAAGGGATCTCACGGCATGATGATATTGGCAGGGGACACGGGCTTGCTGCTGTTAGGAGGTTTGTGAAGGAATGGAACGGAAAGATATCTATACGGTCAGGGAGCGCGAAGATATCGATAATCCCTGATTGGGCTTGGGGAAAGGAAAAGGAATCGCGCCTTATGCCATTCCCCGGGGCTCAGATAAGCATAGTTCTGCCGGAGATTTAGTGCGAAAGTGCAAAAGTACCAAAGCAATTTCCCTCTCCCCTTGCGGGAGAGGGTCAGGGTGAGGGGAGATTTTATTGATGAAAGTTCATAATTCTGAATAGCATCTTTTCAGGCAAGCAGGGAAGACTGATTCAGAATTTCTATAATCGACATAAGACATATTGCATTTTTACTTTTGAGCATTTCTTGTCGTTGTCCTTTTCTGAACTCTTAACTCCAAACTCTAAACTCATTTTTAAAGGTGTCGTATAGAACATTCTTCACCAGTCTTCCCTTCTTGTTTCTGTACTCAGTGTTTCAGTGGTTCGCAATTTCATTTCTCCGCTTGACAAACAGCACCATTTATGTTTCAATTGATTCAATTGAATTGTAAATAAATCCCAAACCCGAAGGGAGAACATAATGAATGATTTCAAAAAAGAAGTTTTAAAAGCTTATGTCAAGGGTATTTTCAGCAAGCATCACGAATGCGTGCGAAATCCTGACAGGCTGCAGGAGATATGTGCCGAGCACGGATTTGATTACATTGACCACACGAACTGTGACGGCTTCTGCCCTGATTGTGGGCAGATACTCACCTGCGAGGCTTATGACGAGATCAAGGATGAGTGGGACGGATATTACGTCTGATGGTTGCGTATAACATTTATAAACTTCTCAAGGAAGAGCTCAAAAACGGTTCCAGCGATCTTGTGACCCGAAAGTCGGGGCAGGCGATACGGGAGCGGATCGAGCGGGATATCGAAAATGAAGAGAGCGGCGAGGTCATAGCGCTCGATTTCTCAAAGATCGGGGTTATCGATTACTCCTGTGCGGACGAAATCGTAGCGAAACTTATTTCACGGCTTTTGAGCAATGAGTATGGCGACAAGTATATACTCCTCACCGGCCTCAGCGACAATCAGAAAGAGAATATTGAAGTCGCGCTTGAGCGCAAAGATCTGGCTGTGATCGCTGAGATGAGAGACGGGGAAAGGGTGCTCCTCGGTAATCTCCATAACTACCTGAAAGATACGCTTGACGCGATCCAGAAAAAAGGAAAGATAACTGCAAAGGAACTTTCAGAGGCCAGGAAGATTGAGGCGAACACAAGCGGAACGCGGCTGTTGAACCTTCATAAAAAACGGCTTGTCAGGAAGATAGATGAAACAAGGAACGGGACCAGGGTATGGGTGTATGAGCGGGTGTAATTTCTTGTCATGTAGTACTCATAAATAGTTTGACTTCTAAAATAGTAATACCTAATATAAAGGTAAATCTACTTTGGAGGTAAGGAAATGTCAGCAATAACAAAAAAGGGTCAGGTAACAATTCCGAAAGCGTTCAGGGAAAAACTTCATATTAAAGAAGGGGACAATCTTATGTTTGAAATGAAAGATGACATGTTGATTCTAAAGAAGAAAGAGAGAAAATCCATATTGAGTCTTGGAGGGATTGCAAAAGGCAGGAAGGTTGGTACAGGGAATGAGAGGGAGTATGTAAAAAAGATTGTTGCAGGCAGGGCAGCAAGAGAGGGGACAAAGAATGGATAAAACAATTTTTGTTGATACGAATGTCTTTCTGAGGTTTTTTGTGAAAGATGTGGAGTCTTTTTATCACAAGTCTAAGGAGCTTTTTGAAAAAGCGGAAACCGGAAATTTGAAGCTTGAGACAAGCGATCTGGTCATTGCTGAAATTGTCTGGGTGCTTGAATCATATTATGATTTTTCAAGGGAGGAAGTAAGGGAAGTTATCGAGACTATACTCGAAACAAGAAACATAAAGGTTGCTAACCAGTCAAGGATAAAAGAAGCGATAAGCCTTTATGAATCAGGGAAAACGGATTTCATAGATGCTTACAATATCGCTTATATCAGGGCAAAAGATTTTATGAAAGTGGCGACTTTTGATATTAAACATTTTAAGAATATCGGGGGGATAACACCCTTTTGGTAAAAAGTGCTGCGAACAGTAACATGTACAAGTGGTGTTAGGAAGGGTTTGAGGGTGTATGAGAATGGTATCCACAGATTACGCAGATTGCTGTCATTCCCGCGTAGGCGGGTCGGAGAGCGACTTTCGCGGAGACTCGCTTCGAGAATCCAGCAGATTGTTTCCCTCGCCCCTTGCGGGAGAGGGTTCGGGTGAGGGGTTGGTGCCCCTCTTTGACAAAGAGGGGGAAGGGGAGATTTAAAAGAGTAAGGAAGGAGGAGCAGATTTTGGGACTATGAAAAAAATAAACACAAAAGTAATGTTAGGCGATTGCAAAGATGTGTTAAAAAACCTTGATGAAAATTCAATAGATTTGATTGTTACATCACCGCCGTACGCGGATAGTAGAAACGGCACATACGGTGGGATAAAACCTGATCATTATGTTGAGTGGTTTTTACCTATAAGTAAAGAACTTTTGAGAGTTTTAAAACCGGATGGCACGTTCATTTTGAATATCAAAGAGAAAGTTGTTAATGGCGAACGTCATATTTATGTAATTGAGCTTATTCTCGAAATGAGAAAACAAGGTTGGCTATGGACTGAGGAATTTATGTGGCATAAGAAAAATTGTTATCCCGGGAAGTGGCCTAACAGATTCAGGGATTCGTGGGAAAGATTGTTGCAGTTTAATAAAAGCAAGAAATTTAACATGTATCAAGAAGAAGTTATGCTTCCGATGGGTGAATGGGCCAAGACAAGATTAAGAAACTTAAGTGAAACAGACAAGGTACGGGACAACTCAAAGGTCGGAAGCGGCTTCGGTAAAAAGATAGCTAATTGGTTGAACAAGGATAAGGTATACCCAACAAATGTGCTTTATATGGCAACTGAATGTGCTAATAGAAATCATAGCGCAGTTTTTCCTGAAGCCCTTCCTGAATGGTTTATAAAATTGTTTACAAGAGAGGGCAATTGGGTATTGGACCCATTTATGGGTTCCGGTACGACCTTGAGAGTAGCCAATAAACTAAAAAGGCATTCGGTTGGGATTGATAGATCAAAAGATTATTATGAAATGGTTACCGATGAAGCAAATAACTATAAAGATATGTTTCTTTTCGAAAGGCAGGTGAAATATGGGAAAAATCGAAAATAAAGATGTAATCGCATACATTGAGAAAAACATAAGTACTTTTCATTCAAAAAGGTTGCAGAACCTTGAAGAGTTGAAACTGACTACAATTTTGAAAAAGAAAAATCCTTATTTATTTAAAGCTAAAAATATTCATACGGCTCAAGACTTGGTTAAACCAATTCTTGATGCCCATCTTTCTTCTCAGGAAGAAACAATCTTTGGTGACTTTTTGGAAGGGCTTGCAATATTTATTTGTGAAAAAGTATATGGAGGTAAGAAGTCTTCTGCGGAGGGGATTGATTTGGAATTCGTTAAAGATAATATCCACTATATTGTTGCAATTAAGTCTGGGCCGAACTGGGCGAATAGCCAACAACTAATAAAAATGAAAGACAGTTTTAGAAAAACGAAGAGAATTCTTAGGACAAGTAATTCGAAAATAAATGTTCAAGCTATTAATGGATGTTGTTACGGGCGTGATAATAAGCCTGACAAAGGTGATTATTTTAAATATTGTGGACAAAGATTTTGGGAACTCATTTCCGGTAATGATGATTTGTATACACAAATTATTGAACCTCTCGGGCATAAGGCAAAAAAACGAAATGAAGAATTTTCGATCGCCTATGCGCAAATTATCAATAAGTTTACTCTAGATTTTATGAATAAATTTTGTATTGACGGAAAAGTTGATTGGGAGAAATTAGTGAAATTCAATTCGGGGAAGGGGAAGTTTGAAAAAAATGATTAAGGATAGGGCGTTTTTCAAGAGGAAAATTTATGAGCAAAACATATATTGATAAAGAGACTGGTTGGATTATATATGAGATGCCAAAGCCATGCGATGCAAAATATTTGATAGTGGCGGCAGAAGGGGGCAAGATTGTTGAAATCAATTATTTCGGTTCTTTTAAGGATGCCAAGCAGGTCTTTGATGAGATTGCAAATGATCACGGCTGCGAGCCTGAAACTGTCAATAAGTCCGGCTACTATGATGTTTCCATATGGCGCTGGACAGAGAATAGATATGAAAAAATTTATTATTATGAATAAAACTTGCAGAGGCAGATAATCATGAATCCTAACACCACCATAATCCTCGGCGATAGCCGAAACATGAGCGAAGTGAAAGATGACTCCGTTCATCTCGTCGTCACTTCTCCGCCGTACTGGCAATTGAAAGATTACGGCAATGGGAGCCAGATTGGGTTCAATGACAGCTATGAGGACTATATCAACAACCTCAATCTTGTCTGGAAGGAATGCTACAGAGTTTTGCATAAAGGCTGTCGTTTGTGTGTAAACATTGGCGACCAGTTTGCACGTTCGGTTTACTACGGTAGGTATAAGATCATTCCTATAAGAGAGGAGATAATCAAGTTCTGTGAAACCATTGGATTTGATTATATGGGAGCGATTATCTGGCAGAAGGTTACGACATGCAATACAACTGGCGGTGCTACTGTTATGGGTTCTTTCCCATATCCGCGTAACGGAATTATCAAGCTAGACTATGAATTCATCCTGATATTCAAGAAACTCGGCGATCCTCCAAAGGTGAGCAGGGAGATAAAAGAGAAGTCCAAAATGACGACAGAAGAATGGAACGAGTATTTTTACGGTCACTGGAACTTCGCCGGCGAGAAACAGAACAAGCACCTTGCGATGTTTCCGGAGGAGTTGCCAAAGAGATTGATCAGGATGTTCAGCTTTGTGGGTGACACAGTCCTTGATCCATTCCTTGGAAGCGGAACGACGTGCCTTGCAGCAAAGAAGTTGGGAAGAAATTCTGTTGGATATGAAATTAATAAAGACTTCTTGCCTGTGATTAAAGAGAAATTGAATATCAATAAAAATCAGAAAGATGTTGAAATGATTATGCAGAGCAAGAAGGATATAGACTTCAAAAAAGAAATTCTCAACCTGCCGTATGTCTTTAAAGACCCTGTTAAATTCGACAAGAAAGTTGATCCCAAGAAACTGAAATTCGGCTCAAAGATAGACATATCAGATCTAGAGATAGAATATGCAACCATATAGTTTGAACGACTTATCATCAGCTTTCAACATCTTAAAAAAACAATTCCCGTCTTACGAGGACCGTCCGCAGCAGGTAGAGATGGCGGAGGCGGTGCTTTCATGTTTACAAAACAATGAGAGTCTGCTTGTTGAGGCAGGGACGGGAGTAGGGAAGTCTTTTGCTTATCTCATTCCAGCCATACTCTCAAATGAGAAGACCATTGTCTCGACAGCTTCGATTGCTCTGCAAGGCCAGTTGATAAACAAAGACCTTGTCTTCCTCCGGAAGGTTATGCCGCAGAAATTTACTTTTGCCATGCTCAAAGGGAAGAACAACTATCTGTGCATGAAGCGCGAGCGGGAGTTCTCGGAGATGAGCGAGCCGTATATGAGTTTCCGCAGGTGGATGGCTGAGACCGAGACTGGCGACAAGGATGATCTCGATTTTATCCCTGATTTCTGGTCAAGGGTGTGCGGAGATTCCAATGACTGCGGAGTCAGTCAGTGCCCGTTCTATACGGATTGTTTTTATTACATGCAGTACAGGAACCTCTACAGGAAGGATATGATCGTGGTCAACCATCATCTCCTCATGTACGACCTTCTGTCAGGGTTCAACATACTGCCCTTTCACAAGCAGCTTATCATAGATGAAGCGCACCAGACCGAAAATATTATCTCCCATGTCTTTGGCAGTGTGCTGAATCATTCGCATGTCGTGTGGCTGCTTTACCGTCTGAGAGGATTGAAGATCGAGACGAGCCACTTGTTTGATGATGTGGAGAGGTTTTTCAGGGTCACTTCCCAGCCTTTTTTACAAAAGGACAGCAATCACATCCCGGAGGCGCTTGTCGAAGAGCTTATAAAGCTGAAAGAAAAGCTCGCCCTTGATAAGGTGCTCCACAGGCTGAATCTCTACAAGGAGGCGGCAGAGAGCGAAGAACTGCATGACAGGGCTGAAACAACCATTCTCTATGTCAGGTCTCTCGAAAACATTGTTGATGATTTTATTTCACGGGACAATCGGGACAAGGTGTACTACATGAGCGAAAACAAAAAAACAGTTGAACTGAAGAGCAGTCTTGTTGAGTGTCAGGCGCCATTCCGTGACCTGATGGTCGGATATGAAAGCATCGTAATGACATCCGCCACGCTGACAACCGAAGGGGAATTTACGTATGTAAAAGAGAGGATCGGGATCTCTGGTACCAAGGAGATGGTGATAGGCTCCCCGTTTAATTTCAAAGAGCAGGCGCTGCTTTATCTTGACCGGAAACTGCCTGCTCCTGTCAGGGGCAACAATGAGCGTTTCCAGCAGGAGAGTCTTGAGGTCATTGAAGGGCTTGTCAACGCGTCAAAGGGCAGGGCGCTCGTGCTTTTCACTTCTTACAGCCATCTTCGGTTCGCAGAGAAAAACATGGCTCTGGAATATCCATATAAATCTCAGGGTGAGATGCCGCCTGCGAGACTTATTGAATGGTTCAGGGATACACCTCATTCCGTCCTCCTTGCAACTGCCACATTCTGGCAGGGGATAGATATCAAAGGCGATGACCTGAGCATGGTGGTAATCGTAAAAATGCCGTTCGGGTCGCCGGGAGACCCTGTGTATGACGAGCGGTGTAAACGGCTTGGTGAAAGGTGGTTCAATGACCTTGCGTTGCCGTCCGCTATCCTGCAATTAAGGCAGGGCGTTGGACGGCTCATCAGAAGCGCTGATGACCGGGGTGTGGTTGCCATTCTCGATACGAGGCTACTGAACAGTTCATATGGCAAAGTAGTTATTTCATCCCTTCCGGATATGAAAAAGGTGCACAGTATTGAGGCAGTTGAGAGTTTTTTTGATCCAGTTGCTCCGGGAAATAGTCACAAAAAAAACATAGATAAGCCTTATAAAAAGGGATATAATGTAGCACCGGCAGGGGAGGTTTAGGAGGACAGGACATTGTTTGTGAAGTTGATGGATAACATGGAGATGGTGAGATGACAATAATTATCATCAGTTCAGTTTTAGGGTTAGTAGTCGGAGGCATTGTTTCATGGTTTATTGCATCTTCACGCCTGTCAAAAAAGGTTGCTGATATTCAGATGAGCTATACAAATCAGATAACGGAACTGGACGGGAAGGCCAAAAGTGCTGAGGCGGTAAATAATGAACTGAGGCAGCAGATTGATCAGAAAGACTCGGAGCTTGGCAATGTCCGTAACGAATTAAGTACGGAGCAACAGGAGAAAGTAAGAGCCTTGACCGAGTTGAGAGAGTCTGTAAAACATCTTGAAGAACAAAAGATCTTGATCGAAACTATGAAGGTAGAGATGACGGATACTTTCAATGCGCTTTCATCCGCAGCATTAAAAAGTAGTAGTGAAGACTTTATCAGGCTTGCAAAAGAACATATCGGGAATGTAGTGACTGATACAAAGGGGAAACTCGGCGAGCATCAGGCCGCAATGGACGGTCTTGTAAGGCCTCTTCAGGAGGCTTTAAAAAAGTATGAGGAGTATCTGCATTCGTTAGAGGTCAAACGCAAACAGGATTATACCAGTTTGGACGAGCAGATCAAGATGCTTTCCACAACCCATCAACAATTGCAGAAAGAAACAAGCAGCCTCATTACTGCGTTGAGAAAGCCGCAGGTCAGCGGGTCGTGGGGGCAGCTTACATTAAAAAGGACGGCAGAGCTTGCAGGCATGACTGCATACTGCGATTTCTTTGAGGAGGTCTCAATTGGCACTGAAAGCGGGAGGCTCAGGCCGGATATGATAGTCAGACTGCCAAACGGCAGGGAGATTGTTGTTGACGCGAAGGCACCGGTAGATGCTTATCTGAAGGCGATAGCGGAGGCATCTGAAGAAGGCAGACAGAAGGCACTGTCCAACTATGTAGCACAAGTGAGGAATCATATGAATTCCCTCGGCTCAAAAGCATACTGGGACCAGTTCCCGAAATCACCAGAAATGGTGGTGATGTTCATGCCCGGCGAATCGTTCTTCAGTGCTGCCATAGAACATGACCATAAACTTATCGAGGACAGCAGTCTCAAAAGGGTAATACCTGCGACACCGACGACACTTATTGCCCTGCTGAAGGCAGTTGCATATGGATGGCAGCAGGAGCAGGTTACGAAGAGCGCTCAGCAAATAAGCCAGTTAGGTAAAGAGTTATATGACAGGATCAGCACTCTCGCAAAATATTTTGATGATATGGGGTCTGCTATTGAGAAAACAAATGCGGCATATAACAGGATCATCGGCTCGATGGAGTCGCGTATATTGCCTTCAGTAAGAAAATTTAAAGAGCTTGGGGTTGCCGGTGCAAATGAAATATCAGTACTGGAACAGATAGACCAGACACCGAGGACCGTGGAATTTCTTATGGGCACTCCAGAGAAGAATAGTATGCAGTAACGATAACCTTTTTCAGAAATTAGACAACAACTACTAACCACTAATAAGAGGAGGGAAACATGTCCGAGAAATTGAATCATGAGGAATTCATTAAAAAGGCGATCGTCAGCCTTAGGAAAGAGGGCTACAAAGGCATTCACACAGTGTATTCGGGATTCAATACCGCATTTAAAAAGTATTTCAACAATGAAGACCCTATTAAAGTAACGAACCAGCTTGCATCTGAAGGGAAGATCGTGATCAGGCCTGTTAAGGGCGGCGTCATGCTCTATCTGCCTGAAGATGCCCCGAAGACTCAGGATGTCGGAGACGAGGCATTAAAGAAGATGGGGCTGTAAAGACAGGGATCAGGTGTTATGATTTAGCAGGGGCGAGTAGGTGTCTCGCCCCTGATCAGTGAAGGACGATGCTATGTTAGTAATGATCAAAGATCTTAAACAATATTTGAGATGTTTAAATCTCACAAAGGCAGGCCTGGCTCAGGATTTCTATAATCGACAGAATTTGTTGCATTTCGTCTTTTCAGTTTACAGAAATAAATTTTCAAAAAGATTCCAAATCTTTTCTTTAAGGGTGTCGTATAGAAATCTTCGCCAGCCTTGCCTTTGTGCCTGTAATCCTTTATGCCTTCCATTGGAACGGAGTTCACTATGAAAAACATTTCACAACAGGCAATGGAGATCAGAAAAATATGGAGCGGTTTTCAGGGCTCTCGGGTGCTTATCACCGCAAATAATTTCAGAGTCTTTGACCATCTGGAAACACAAATGACGGCTGGTCAGATTGCGAAGGAACTGAAGACCGACCTGAGAGCAACCTGGATACTCCTTGATGCGCTTTCAGGGCTTGGGCTTTTAAAGAAACAAAACAGCAGATATAAAAATACAGACCTTGCCTCACAATTTCTCGTCACAGGAAAGCCGTACTATCAGGGCGATATTATCAAGCATATTGAGGCGTTGTGGGACAACTGGTCAGGGCTTGATACGGTTCTTAAAACCGGGAAACCATTCCGAAAGACACGCAACCATGAGGCATTCATCCTCGGTATGCATAATCTTGCCTCGATAAAGGCAGCTCAGATTATTGATGCAATCGGGATGAAAGGGGTGAAAAAAGCGATCGACCTCGGCGCAGGTCCTGGCACTTATACTATCGAAATGGCCAGGAGAGGGATTGATGTCACGCTTTTTGATGTGCCTGAGACGATCGATGTTGCAAAGGCTGTAGTGCATAACTCCTCCCAACCCCCTCTTAACATAAGAGGGGGCACAGGGGGAGTTAAGGGGAGCATCGATTTTATGAAGGGGGATTTTATCAGGGACGATATAGGCAAGGGTTATGACCTTGTCTTCATGAGCCAGATCGCTCATTCATATTCAGAAAAAGATAATATCACGCTTCTGAAGAAATGCCGAAAGGCCCTGAACCCCGGCGGAAGAGCGGTGATCCAGGAATTTCTTATTAGCGACGACCTCACAGCGCCTCTTCCGAGCGCATTATTCTCCATCAACATGCTCGTCAATACTGAAGGCGGGAGATGCTATTCGCCAAATGAGATGAAAGCCTGGTTCAAAAAGGCGGGATTCAGGAACGTAAAGAAGCAGCTTATCGCTGACGGAGTGCTGGTGAGCGGGAGGAAATGATTTGCTGACCAAGACCATCCGTGAGCAGACAGAGGAGATCGAAAGGCAGGTCCTTCATCCAAATGCATGTCTCAGCTCAGAGAGCAAAGGCAGGCAGAGGAAGGAAAAGGAAGATGACCTCAGGACTTGTTTCCAGCGCGACAGGGACCGGATAATCCATTCAAAGGCATTCAGGAGATTAAAGCAGAAGACTCAGGTATTCCTCGCTCCCAAAGGCGACCATTACAGGACAAGGCTGACTCACACACTTGAAGTCTCGCAAATAGCCCGAACGATAGCGCGCGCCCTCAGGTTGAATGAAGACCTGACCGAAGCGATAGCACTCGGGCATGATCTTGGGCATACTCCTTTCGGCCATGCAGGTGAGGACGTCCTGCGTGAGATATATCCCGGAGGCTTTAAGCATTATGAGCAGAGCCTGAGGGTTGTTGATGTGCTCGAGAGAAACGGTCAGGGACTGAATTTAACCTTTGAAGTCAGAGATGGTATCGTAAAACATTCAAAAGGAAAAGGAGAGATCTTTTCTCCCCGCACAAGAAGCGAAACCCTTGAAGGCCAGATAGTGAGGGCTTCTGATGCGATCGCATACATCAACCATGACCTTGACGATTCTATCAGGGCAGGTGTGCTGAAGCGTTCAGAGATACCGGCCGAGCTTTTCAAGATCGGAGACACACAGGCCAAGAGGATAGATGCCATGGTCAGAGATGTGATACAGTATTCTCTTTCAACAGGATTGAAGGAAATCGTAATGAGCGGCCCTATGAAGGATACCACTCATGCTCTCAAGGATTTTATGTACAGGAATGTATATGAAAGCGATATATCAAAAGAGGAGTTTAAAAAAGCGAGGAAGATCCTGCTTGATTTATATTATTACTACCTGGAACATACGGACGAGGTATTTAAAGAATTTCCCAAAGAATCCATTGACCGGAAGGACAGGCTTGTCTGCGATTTCATAGCAGGAATGACGGACAGATTTGCTCTTATTACCTATGAGAGACTGTTCCTGCCGCAGCCGTGGCTGGTGCTGTGAATATCCGGTTTGCATTAATTATCAGAATTCAATATAATTTCGGGACATCAGTTTATCTTGACAACGAGGATATGTCCTTTTATAATTTAATAAAATTATCAGGGGGTTAATATGACTAAGGCGGACTTAGCTGACAAGCTGTACGAAAAGATCGGTCTTCCCAAAAAAGAAGCAACTGCTATCGTCGAGACTCTTTTTGAATCAATGAAAAGCATCCTCGCTGATGGCGAGTCAATAAAGATAACCGGCTTTGGGACCTTCCTTGTCAGGAAAAAAGGTTCCCGCAGGGGAAGAAATCCGAAGACAGGCACCGAACTGGAAATAGAGCAGAGACGGGTTGTTACGTTTAAGCCCAGCCTGCAATTCAAGGATCTTGTCGAAAAGGTATAAAACCTCATGGGAGATCCATCCCGGAAGAGCCTCAGTTCAGATAGACTTTTCTATAAAATCGGGGAAATCAGTGAATTGGCGGAATTAGAGCCTTATGTCCTGAGATATTGGGAGACTGAGTTCCCTTTCCTGAAACCCCGAAAGAATAAGACAGGGCAAAGGGTATACACGCGGAAGGACCTTGAGATCATCCTTCAGATAAAAAACCTACTCTACAAAGAAAAGTACACCATAGCCGGGGTCAGAAAAAAATTTGGAGAGAGTGTGCCGAAGAAAAACAGTGTCTCCATCCAGACAATACAGGAAGTGAGGCGGAAGCTGAAAGAAATACTGAGCATCTTAAAATAATAAGTTGTTAGTTCTTAGTTGTCAGTTGTTAGTCTAACAACTAAAAACTAAAAACTGACAACTGAAATCTAGAAAAATCGGGGCGTAGCGCAGCCTGGTTTAGCGCACTCGCTTGGGGTGCGAGAGGTCGGCCGTTCGAATCGGCTCGCCCCGACCATTTTTATCATCACGCAGGCCATGTCCGCGTCTTTTCTGTCAATAACAGAGATATACCGGTGATATACCATATTCCCCCTTGTTTTTTTATTGCAGAAGTGTTATTCTCTTCATAGTTTTTTGCATCCCTTGGAGTAAATTTTAAAGAGTGGGCAATCCCACTCTTTTGTTTTTAGTAGTCTTGAAAAAAGGTACTGTTAAATATGGGAACTGAAGATATAAAAATTAAAATAAACAAGCTCATTGAACCGGTAATAAACTCCTGCGGGATAGATCTCGACCATCTGGAATTCGGAAGGATGGGGCGGCGGGGGCTCCTGAGAGTTTTTATTGAAAAAGAAGGTGGGGTTACGCTTGACGATTGCGAGCTTATAAGCCGGGAGATAGCTGCTGTACTGGACGTTGAAGACCCGGTTCCATATCCATATGTCCTGGAGGTGTCATCGCCAGGCCTTGACAGGCTGTTAAAGGGGCCGAAAGACTTTAAGAAATATTCTGGGAAAACGGCCAGGATCATTACAACTGAACCCATAGAGAAACAGACTTTTTTTATAGGACAGATTGCTGATGCAGGGGATGATGAGGTCTCTCTCCTCTTACCGAAAGATAAGAAGATCATCATACCGTACGAAAACATTTCAAAGGCAAGACTGGAGGTTGAGATATAAATGAGCAGGGAACTTATCCATATCATTGAGCAGATGAGTAAAGAAAGAGGGATTCCCAGGGAATCCATTATCGCGACGCTTGAGTCTGCCCTCTTGTCCGCTGTAAGGAAAAAATACGGACTAAAGCCTGATATAAATATAAAAATTGATGGCAAGACAGGGGATATATCTATCACTGCACTGAAGAAAATCGTTGTCAAGGTCGAGAATTCTTCTGAGGAGCTATCACAGAAGGAGGCTCAGAAGATCGATCCCTCAAAAGGGGTTGATGAGATCATCGAAATACCAGTTGCTATCGAAGACTTTGGACGGATCGCGGCACAGACGGCGAAACAGGTGCTTTTTCAAAGGGTAAGGGAAGCCGAAAAAGAGGCCATCTTTGAAGAGTACAAGGACAAGTCAGGACAGATCGTCAGCGGTGTTGTAATGCGCAAGGAGAAAGGAAGCTATTTTGTAGCTCTTGGAAGGGCAGAGGCAGTACTTCCCATAAAATCTACATTGCCAAGTGAAAACCTGAAGAGGGGCGAGACAATAAGGTCATACATAGAGGAGGTCAAGGTAACTCCAAAGGGGCCGATCATACTCCTATCCAGGGCACATCCGAATTTTGTCGCGGAGCTTTTCAAGATGGAGATCCCCGAGATATATGAAGGCCTGGTCGTCATAAAGAATATTGTCAGGGAAGCAGGAGACAGGACCAAGCTTACGGTCTATTCAAAGAACCAGATGGTTGACCCTGTAGGAGCATGTGTCGGGATGAAAGGCACCCGCGTGCAATCCATTGTGAGGGAGTTGAAAGGGGAAAGGATCGATATCATTCCCTGGACTGACGACCCGCGAGTGCTTATACCAAAGGCACTAAGCCCTGCTGCCATAGAAAGCATCGGGATCAACGAAGAGGAGAAATCGGCAATAGTGGTTGTTAATGACCAGCAGCTTTCTCTGGCAATAGGTAAAAAAGGTCAAAATGTGAGACTTGCGATGAAACTGACCGGATGGGACATTGAGATATTCAGTGAAACGGAATATAACAAGATGAAAAAGGGCGAAGCTGAGGCCCACTTTGAAGATCGCGAGGGGAAGAAGGAGAGCGCTGAAGGGCAGGATGCCGGGCAGGAATAACAAACAAACCTGTTCAGGCATACAGAGCAGACTCTGTATTAACACGGGGAATGCAATTACTTGGCAAGACAAAAGGCGGCTATGCCTTCAAAACCTCTATAACGCAACAGATTAATTAAAGTCCATGTGTCTGAAATTTTGCATAAGATTACACCGCTCAATACGGACGACTATTAATCTTCAGTGGTGTTGCAGATAGAGCTTTTTCAATCGTCTCCGCCTTTTGTAGTAATGCTATAAAAAGCCATTTTTCGGATTATAGGTATATGGACAAAGCCACGGACTCCACCCATAAAAGAAGTCCACACCACTCACCCAGGATAACAAAAGATACCCCCGTGCAGTACGTAAAAGGAGTCGGCCCCGCGCGCGCCAGGCTTCTTGAGCGGTTGGGAATGAAGACCGTTGAAGATATGATGTTTTATTTCCCGTGGCGCTATGAGGACCGGAGGAGCCTGAAAAAGATCAGCGACCTGAAGCTTGGCAACCATGAAACGGTCATGTGCGAGGTGGTTTCTTCAGGAGTCATCACTACGCCCAGAAAGAGGATGAAAATATTTGAGCTCACTGTTACCGATAAAACAGGATACCTGAGATCCAAATGGTTCAACCAGCCCTATCTGGAGAGATATTTTAAAAAAGGGCATAGGGTCATTTTAAGCGGCATAGTAAAAGGCAATCCATACTCCATGACAGGACTGGAAATGGAAAACCCTGACTTTGAGCTTGTTGGCGATGATGACACATTTATTCATACTGCCCGCATAGTGCCTGTCTACAAGGCTACTGAAGGTATTTCTCCAAAGCAGATAAGGATGCTTATGTTTCACGCGGTAAACAGTTATTCATCTTTGCTGGAAGATTATATGCCGCCGGATATCCTGAACAGGAACAGTCTGAAGCCGCTGCCCTGGGCAGTGAAAGAGGCTCATTTCCCCGAAGAATGCGGTGATATAAATTCATTAAACAGAGGAGTAAGCACTGCGCACAGCAGGCTCTCTTTTGATGAATTCTTCCTGCTTGAGCTGGGCCTTGCACTTCTGAAAAAAAGAGAGGCACTTGAGCAGGGGATAAGTTTTAAGGTCGAAAGCCGGCTTGTGGGCGCATTTTTGAGATCAATGCCTTTTGAACTGACCGGGGCACAAAAAAGGGTAATTGATGAGATAATGTCGGACCTGCAGAGACCGCTTCCAATGAACAGGCTTGTGCATGGCGATGTGGGATGCGGAAAGACTGTCGTCGCCCTTGTGTCAATGCTTATTGCCGTTGAAAACGGTTATCAGGCGTGTCTCATGGCTCCTACAGAGATCCTTGCCGAACAGCACTACATAAATATACACAGAATGGTCGAACCGCTCGGGATAAAGATCATTCTTCTGACAGCAAGCAGTAAAGGTAACCCCTCTGATGATATATCCGGGGGGACTGCAAACATTATCATAGGCACACATGCGCTCATACAGGAGCAGGTGAGATTCAATAAACTCGGTTTGGCGATAATCGATGAACAGCACAGATTCGGTGTTGTTCAGAGGGCCAGCCTGAGGCGCAAGGGGTTCAATCCTGACATACTTATAATGACTGCAACCCCGATACCCCGCACCCTGGCGCTCACTTTGTATGGAGACCTCGACATATCCATAATCGACGAGCTTCCTTCCGGAAGAAAACCGATCATTACGAAGGTGTTATTTCCGTCCCAGAAAGACAGGGTTTATTCTCTCATGAAGGAAGAGCTTTCAAAGGGGAGACAGCTTTATGTTGTTTATCCGCTGATCGAAGAGTCAGAAAAGCTCGATCTTAAATCAGCTATCGAGGGGTTTGAGGCGTTCAAAAAGATTTTTCCTGAAAGGCGGATCGGACTTGTGCATGGCAGGATGCCTCACGATGAGCGGGAATCTGTAATGGCACAGTTCAAGTCAGGAGATATCGACATGCTGGTGGCGACAACAGTCATTGAAGTGGGGATTGATGTACCCAATGCCTCCATGATGCTGATCGTGCACGCAGAGAGATTCGGGCTTGCGCAACTGCATCAGCTCAGGGGAAGGATCGGCAGAGGGGGATATGATTCATACTGCCTGCTTATGGCGTATCATCCATTCAGCGATGAGGCCAAGAGGCGGCTCAAGGCCATGGAAACAACCGGTGACGGGTTCATGATCGCCGAGGAAGATTTAGCCATACGGGGTCCCGGAGACTTCTTCGGCACCCGGCAGTCAGGCATACCGGATCTGAAAATTGCTAATATAATAAGGGATGTAAAAGTTCTGGAGGCAGCGAGGAAAGAGGCGTTTGACCTCATTGAGGCAGAGTCTGATATGAAAAATTACCCTGCGCTGAGGGAAACTCTGAAGAAAAAGTGGCTGGGGAGGCTGGAACTGATTAAAAGTTAGGAGGGCTTATGATAGACAGGATACGGAAGAACATAAACAAGGGTCTTGATCAGGTGAGATGGGTCGCGACGTTTCTTGCGGAACGGACAAAAGCCGAGACCCAGATCGCTAAACTTCTTTTTGAGAATACAAAGATCGAGGGGAAGATCGATGATCTGTACAGGGATATCGGCAGACGGGTCGCGGAGCTTCGTGAACAGGGTGAAAAATCCATATGGAAGGATTTTGTGGTGCAGCAGGCCCTTGATGAGATAAGGCATCTGAGAAATACAGCAGAAGACTTCAAGAACCAGGCCCGGAACCTGAGCAATCTTCCCGAATGATCTTTTATGTCTTTATTTTCATCTTCGGTGCGCTCATTGGATCTTTCCTGAACGTGTGCATATACCGCATTCCAGGCGGAATGTCCATTGTCCGTCCGTCCTCACGGTGTACTTCGTGCGGCGCTGCCATAAAGTTCTACTATAACATCCCGATATTAAGCTATATGCTACTTATGGGAAAGTGCAGGGCCTGCGGTGCAAAGTTCTCTGTCAGATATCCCCTTGTGGAATTTCTGAACGCTGCTCTCTATGTTTTTTTACTGATGAGGTTCGGGATCGATTCTCCACTGGTACTGCTTATTTACTGTGTATTCGTATCGTCCCTTATCGTGATATTTTTCATAGACCTTGATCATCAGATAATCCCTGACAGCATCACATTGCCGGGAATACCTCTTGCCGTTATCCTCGGATCCACTGTGCTGCCCGATCCGTTTTTCCGGAGCGAACTCCTTGGAGTAAAATCATCACTCGCTGGTTTCCTCGCAGGAGGGGTCTCGTTTTACCTCGTCGCAGTCATCGGCAAGGCGCTTCTGAAAAAAGACGCAATGGGCGGGGGAGACATTAAAATGATGGCAATGATCGGCGGGCTTCTTGGGTGGAAGGGTGTAATACTCACGACGTTCATGGGAAGCCTTCTCGGGTCGGTCATCGGGGTCTCACTCATACTGCTCAAAGGAAGGGAATGGGGCTCAAGGATCCCGTTCGGCCCTTACCTGACAGCGGGCGCCCTCATAAGTCTCTTCTGGGGACAGGATGTTCTGATGTGGTATCTCAATGCACATTGATTATTTAAAAGACCTGACACTGCTTCTTTTCATTCTCCTGACTCTTTTTGCCCTGGTTTTAATAGCGTTTAATTCTTTCAGGAAGAGGAAGAAAAACAGGAACTCGGACAAAGACAAAGGGTATAGTGAAGTCGGTTTTGTTGTCGACACGTTCCATGATGTGGTACTGAAACTGAAAGAGAAGGAAAAGGAACTTGAACGCCTGAGGTCTTTTGCGGAACAGAGGGCTGTCAGTATCGAAGCATATAATGAGAATGTTCTGCAGAGCGTGCCCAGCGGCGTTATCAGCATCGACAATGAACTGAAAATAAAGAGCGTGAATCAGGCGGCTGAGCAGATCCTCGGGATCAGCGCCAAAGATATCATTGAAAGGCTGTTCACCGCAACGTTAGAAGAACCGTTCATAACCCTGGCCAGCGAGAACATGATCGTTTCCCGGACGGAATATCCATATATCACGCATGACGGAAGGCATATCTGGCTGGGTATCACAACATCGGAATTGAGGAATACTGAAGGGGAAAAGCTTGGTTATATTTTTGTCTTTACCGACCTGACCGATATCAAAGCGCTCCAGGTGCAGGTGGAGCTGAAAGAAAGACTCAGCCAGCTTGGGGAGATGTCAGCCGGCATATCGCATGAGCTGAGAAACTCAATGTCCGTGATCTCAGGCTATGCCAAACTCCTTGCGAAAAAGGCAGACGAGAACAGCAGACCCACAGTCGACGCAATTACTGAAGAGATCAGGAATATGGATATGATAATTTCAGAGCTCCTTTCCTTTGCAAAGCCTTCTGTCCTGAACATGGAACAGGCAAACCTTTGCGAGTTGATCAAGGATGCTGCCGCCGCTGTTTTTTCTGGCAATGAAAAGATCCGGGTATCAATTAATACCGGCCCTGAGGTGGCAGTAAGAGCTGATGCGGTACTCCTGAGGCAGGCCCTTTCTAACCTTTTCATCAATGCCGTGGATGCGATGCCTGAGGGCGGCGCTCTTGATATAAGTCTGAGATACATACAGAACAGGGCGGAGATCAGTATCAGGGACACTGGCTGCGGAATACCGGATGATATCAAGAATAAGATATTCCTTCCTTTTTACAGCACAAAACCCCAGGGTATCGGGTTTGGCCTGGCCCTTGTCCAGAAGATAATCGTCTCACACGGGGGAAGTATCGAGGTTGCAAGCAAAGAGGGCGAAGGGACGCAGTTTACCATAATCCTGCCTGGCGAGCATTAAATTTATACAGGTTTGTGAATGATTTTGGTTAAAGATATTACCCTGCTTGGTCGAAGAATAGAGAGTGAAGCTCAGGGGAAACCAATACAAAATAAGTAATAGCTGCAGTAAGTCATGATCAAGAAAATACAGGTCAGCCAAATAAAGAACGGAATGTATATCCACGATTTCAACTGTGGATGGCTGAATCATCCCTTTTTGACCAACAGCATGCTCGTCGACAGTGACGAAATAATAAAAAAAGTAGTTGATTACGGGATCCGTGAACTGTATATCGACACGAACAAGGGATATGATGTTGCAGACGCGCCTACCGAAGTAGAGGTAAAGCAGCAGATCGAGGCTGAGATCACCAAAGTTGTCGAACAGGAGAAAAGGCATGTGTACGCTCCTGTTCCTATCCATGAAGAAATCGCGAAGGCAAAGGAGATAAGACAGGAGGCAAAGAAAACCGTACAGAACATCATGGACGACATCAAGTTCGGCAAGCAGATCGAGACTGAAAAGGTAGGTCGGGTCGTTGATGACATGATAGAGTCGATCTTCCGTAATCAGGATGCCCTGATCAGTCTCGGCAGGATCAAGGAAAAGGATGAATACACGTACATGCATTCCGTCAGTGTCTGCGTCCTGATGCTCTCATTCGGCAAACACCTCGGGTTTGATCTGCAGATACTGAGGGAAATCGGCGCGGGTGCGATGCTTCATGATATCGGGAAGATGATAGTGCCTCAGGCCGTTCTCAACAAAGAAGAAGGGCTGACAGAAGAAGAGCTGAAACTGATGAAAAAGCATGTGGAGTACAGCCGCACGCTGCTGGAACAGACGCAGGGAATGACTGAGAACGCGATCGTCATAGCGTCCCAGCACCATGAGCGTGTTGATGGAACAGGCTATCCGCTGGGCCTGAAAGGAGATGATATATCCTATTATTCAAAGGCCGTAGCTATTGTGGATGTATATGATGCTATGACCTCCAAGAGGTGTTATCAGGACCAGTACTTGCCGACTGAGGTTTTAAGAAAGCTTTATGAATGGAGCAGTCACCATTATGACAGAGATCTGGTGCAGCAGTTTATCAGATGTGTAGGCATTTATCCCGTGGGCACGCTGGTGCGAATGGAGAGCGGTCGTATCGGAGTTATCATCAAACACGGTGAGAAGAACCTGCTTCAGCCTGTTGTCCGGGTGGTATACAACATGAAAAGCGGAGATTTTCTCAGAATACCTTATGATGTTGATCTCTCAAGTACTTCAGGAAAGAATGGGGAAGACAGGATCGCAGGCTATGAATCTCCGAAACGATTCAATATAAGACCGGAAGTATATCTGTAGGGACACTAAAATCAGTTGTTGGTTATTAGTCTAACAACTAACAACTAATTACTAAAAACTTCTTTTGACCTCCCTGCCGTAAGGGCTCAGTTCCCTCAGTTCCGTGATAATGCCGGGCATTATCCTCAGAACCATTTCGATATCATCGTCGGTATTGTAGGCGCTGAGTGAGAATCTGACAGAGCCGTGGATGGCAGTGAAGGGAACGCCCATCGAACGCAGGACATGGGATGGTTCAAGAGAACCTGAAGTACAGGCAGAGCCCGATGATGCGCAGATATTGTATTCATTCAGTCGCAGCAGGATCGCTTCTCCCTCCACATATTCAAAGCTTATATTCGTGGTGTTAGGGAGCCTGTTATGAGTATCTCCGTTTACCCGTGTGTCCGGGCAGGCCGCGAGCAATCCCTGTTCAAGCCGGTCCCTTAATTGCCGGACTGTTGCGGTTGCCGTATTCACGTGCTTTTTTGCCAGCTCGCAGGCGACGCCGAAACCAACGATAGCGGCAACGTTCTCGGTTCCAGCCCTCCTGCCTTTTTCCTGGTGGCCGCCGATGATATACGGAATGAACCTGACGCCCCTCCGTATGTAGAGCGCTCCTATACCTTTAGGCGCGTGTATTTTGTGTCCTGATATTGACATCATGTCTACAGGTACCTTTCTGACGTCAACAGGGACCTTCCCAGCAGCCTGAACCGCGTCAGTATGGAGGGGAGCTCCCCTGGATTTTACGATCTCTGAGATCTGATCCATAGGAAAAATAACTCCGCTTTCATTGTTCGCATACATGATCGATACGACAGCGGTGTCATCAGTAATCGAGGCCTTCAGCTCTTCCAGGTTAAGACTACCGGACCTGTCGACCGGAAGGAATGTAACCCTGTATCCCCTGCGCGCCATAGTTTTACAAAAATTCAGGACCGCAGGATGTTCCACACGGGTAGTGAGAATGTGCTTTTTATGCGGGGCTGATTCAAGGCAGCTCATGATAGCTGTGTTGTCGCTTTCCGTGCCGCAGCTCGTGAAGATTATTTCTTCAGGGTCAGCATTGATGAGTGCAGCGGCCTTTTCTCTGGCAACCTCTATGTTCCTGTGAACCTGCCCCCCGAACGTATGCATGCTGGAAGGATTTCCATAGAGTTCGGAAAAGTAGGGGGACATGGCTTCCCGAACCTCGTCGGCAACACGTGTTGTTGCGTTATTGTCAAGGTAGACAGTTTTCATGCAGCTTCCACAACGAGTTCTTCGTTTACGAGCTCTTTCATCCTGTTCTCGATATTTTTTACTGTAACGTCAGCCATAAGGCATCCTGTGCACATGCCCCTTAATGATACGATCACTTTGTTCCCCTCGACATCCACCAGTTCCACGTCCCCGCCGTCAGCCTGCAGAAGAGGCCTGATCTCTCTTTCGAGAATGTCCTGGATCAACGCTATCTTCTGGATGTTCGTAAGTTTCTTCTTCACTGCCGCTGGAGGTTCAACGGTCTTTTCAGCCCAGACATTTTTCAGGAGATTTTCGATATCAGGTATGCAGCTTCCGCAGCCCCCGCCCGCCTTGGTAAAGTTGGTGATATCTTCAACGGTATGGAGATTGTTCTCCTGGATCACCCGCCTGATCTTCTGATCGGTCACTCCGTAGCACTGGCAGATGATCTCGCCTTCTTCAGCCTCAGGAGGTTTTTCGCCCCGGTAGTTGGCAACTGCGGCTTCAAGCGCCTCCCGTCCCATAACAGAGCAGTGCATCTTTTCACGTGGCAGGCCCCCGAGATATTCCGCGAGGTCCTGGTTCGTGACCTTCAGCGCTTCATCGAGAGTTTTCCCTTTGATGAGCTCTGTAAGTGCAGTGGATGACGCAATCGCGCTTGCGCAGCCAAAGGTCTGAAATTTAGCATCAGTGATCCTGCCGGTGGCCCTGTCGATCTTCAGGTAGAGTTTGAGGGCATCGCCGCAGACAAGACTCCCAACTTCTCCTACCGCGTCGGGATTTTCGATCTCACCGACATTCTTTGGATGAAGGAACAGTTCTTTGACTTTCTCGGTATACTCCCACATGACTCTTCTTTCTTATCACAGCGTATTTTTGTTGTCAAGGTGAGGAGCATATAGACGTTGTGGCTTGACATATTTTGCGTAAATAGGGTTCAATCTTATAGCTCAATAAAGCTGATTTCTGACAATAAAGGGGTTAAAGATGAATCTTATAAGGGCAATAATCGCTGTCATTTTTGTGCTGTTTGTTGTGCAGGAGTCTTTTGCATCTGGCGACGACGGTTTTATCCGGGGATATGCTGCAGCCGTGCTTGAAAGGGAGTTTCATGTTACTCTTCCTTCATTGCGTGTCGAGGACGGAATAATACGCCTGAACTCTGAGGAAATTCAAGCTGCTGAACGTGAGCGGATCATTACTGAGCTATTAAACATTAAAGGAGTAAAACGGGTCGAGCTAACAGGACGGGAGCAGGAGAAGATAAGTGAAACGGTCCCCGCTGTTGAAAGCCAGGCTCAAGAGCAGGGTTCTTTAAAAGCATCAGAGCAGGATGCACATGAAAAGACGGACCAATCCCGTAATAGATATTTATTTGCCCCCCTGATCGCTGATCCACGCTGGCCGCATTTTTCCATGTCATACCAGCATTACACGGATAACGGGGAGTTGACAAATGTCTTTGCCGCAAGTTTCGGGGAGACGCTTCCTTTATATCAGGATGATGCGCCGTTTGGAGGCCAATGGCAATTGGCGGTCCAGGCTGCCGGGTTTATCAGTCATGACCTTGAAACGGCTTCATGGGATCTGATCAATG
Source organism: Nitrospiraceae bacterium (assembly GCA_003599425.1). GTDB lineage: Bacteria > Nitrospirota > Thermodesulfovibrionia > UBA6902 > UBA6902 > SURF-23. Next base: position 28,021 of record QZKC01000031.1, read on the forward strand.
AGGATTACTTTGGGGGACTTTCATTTTTCTACCGGCGCGACGCTCTGTCAGGGCTTCTTGGTATTTATCATAACAGCTCTCATGTCGGCGATGAGTTTTTGCTTAACAATAATGTAGACAGGGTGAATCTCAGCTACGAGGCAATACAACTGAAAGTGTCTTATGATTTCAGTGAATCTTTTCGCGGGTACCTGGGGGGTGATTATATGTTCAGCCCTGATCCGAAAGACCTCAAAAAATGGATAACACAGTACGGACTTGAATACTACAGCCCCAGGACATATTTTAAAGGCTGGTTCAGGCCGGTGGCCGGCGCCGACTTCAAGAACAGGCAGGAAAACAACTGGCATAGTGAAGTATCTTTGCGTGCAGGTGTTCAAATGGACAACTTAAAGACCATGCTGCGCAGGATCCAGTTCATGCTGGAATATTACAATGGCAATTCTCCCAACGGGCAGTTCCATGATGAGTCTGTTGAATTCTTAAGCCTGGGAGCCCACGTTTACTTTTAAGAAATTTTATCTGTCCAGATGTTTTTTTGCCTGTTTTGTCCGATAAGATAGCATATAAGGAGACACACAATGCAAAAATCAGATATTGAACCTGTCCATGAACTTCATTTTACGAGGACGAACGGCCCTGTTGACGATGCCATAGATCAGTTGATCGAGCTTGTGGGAGGTGTTAAGCATCAGGACCTTGTTCGGGAAATGATCCTGTCAGCTCTCAAGTCAGGGCAGGAAAAAAATGACAGGGCGCATATGAAACTCATGAACACCACCATGAAAGAGATGAGATTTACCGGAAAGATATTCGGCCCGTACCAATCGAAAAAGAAGGTCACGGTCTTCGGGTCTGCCAGGACCCGTTCGGATGAACCGATCTATGGCATCGCTCGCGAATTCGGCAGGAAACTTGCCGAAGCAGGCTATATGGTCATTACCGGCGGCGGCGGGGGGATCATGCAGGCGGCAAATGAGGGCGCGGGACCTGAACATTCTTTCGGGGTCAACATCGTACTTCCATTTGAGCAGAAACCAAATCCTGTCATTGCAGGAAACTCCCGGCTTATCACCTATAAATATTTTTTTAACCGGAAGGTCGCCTTTCTCAAGGAAGCTGACGCCGT
>QZKC01000025.1 GCA_003599425.1 Nitrospiraceae bacterium
TTGTGAGCGCAACTGCATTCAATTATATAAAGGGTAAACCTTTTTTTCAGTTTTTGTATGAAGAAAAAAGACGCGGCTGGATTGAGGATTTAACTTCCACTGAGAAGTCTTACAGGATCCCATCGGAAGTATACCATCATGATCTGAAAAGCAGGATGTCTGTATTCTTAAAGACTACGATGTGGGGAGACAGGCAATACCGCTTATTTACAGATTCCTTTGGTTTCAAGAGCAAGGCCGTGAAAGAAACGCCTCCTGCATCAGATAAATACAGGATATTATTTATTGGGGATTCTTTTACTGAAGGCGTAGGGATGAGTTTCGAAGACTCTTTTGTGGGTATCATTGCTGATAAGCTATCCAGGGAAAACATTGAAGTTTTAAACGCCGGTGTTGCTACTTACTCCCCGATTATCTACTGGAGAAAAGTCAAATATTTACTGGAAGAATCAGGGCTCAAATTTAACGAACTCATTGTCTTTATAGATATGTCGGACATCTATGATGAAGCTTATTGTTACACTCTTGGAGCGAACGGAAACGTCATTTATCTTAATGAAAAAGTGTGCCTGGGGCAGGATACAGGCAACACAAAACAAAACGAAATTCAACAACAAAACACTCAAAGAGATATTCAAAGCAGGGTTAAAGAGTTCCTGAGAAATAACACAATAATTAATTATTTTGTTCTGAATAAAGTCTTTGATTTTATCATGCATAAGGAAGAGCATCCTGTGTATGATTATGACAATGTGCCAAAGTATATGATTAGTGGAAAGAGGGGAATGTGGACTATGAATGACCAACTATATGAGGAATTTGGCAAAAGGGGTTTGGAGAAAGGCAGTCTATATATGGGGAAACTTGTTCAACTTGCAAGAAAACATAATATAAAACTTACTATTGCTGTATATCCCTGGCCTGCACAGATATTCCACAATGATTTAAACTCCAGGCAGGTTTCATTCTGGAAGGAATTTGCAGCAGAAAATAAAATCGGTTTTTTAAATTATTTTCCATGTTTTTTGAATTTAAATAAAGATAAACCGCTAAAAACCCTTGATGAATACTATCTTGAAAGAGATATGCACTGGAATGAGAAGGGCAACAGGCTGGTAGCCGAGGTTTTTTTGAAATTTTATGGAAAAAGAGATTTTAACGGCGATAACTGTACTCTTTCCGAGGACTGACCTGAACTTACTATGATTATTGTTGGAGTTTTTTGGGGAGTCATATTAATCTCGGTAACTGTCTTTCTAATATTATGTCCCGGTAAAAGACGGAGCATATTGTTGCTGATAAGCTCTCTGCTTTTAGTTTTAATCGTTTCGGAAACGGTGCTGAGAATTTATTATCCTCAAATTAGAAACGAAAAAAAAGGGTTCGAATATAATAAGCTTCTCGGATGGACTCAAGGGCCTAATAAAAAATTATATATTTCTTTAACTGGCGACGGAATTTCTCGTTTAATTGAAACCAATTCTTATGGTTTTCGCGATGACGAATTTGTTGTTAAGGGCAACGAAAAAAGGATAATGGTCTTAGGTGACTCTTTTGTAAGTAATTATGCGGTTGATAAAAAAGACGTTTTCACAGAAGTCATGGAAAGTCGGATGAAGAATACGACGGTGATGAATCTGGGTGTAAATGCATACAGCAATGTTCAGGAGTATTTACTGCTCAAACAAATGATTTATGAATTAAAGCCGGATTTAATTGTTTTAATGATTTACATTCGCAACGATTTCTATGAAAATACGGGAGTCGATTTTGGGACGAGTTTGCGTCCTGGCGCGGTATTGAATGAGAATACGTCAGAAGTAATTTTGCTGCCTACACCTGACTTTCAATCTATTGGAACATCGGAAAAATCTTTTTGGCGCATATACCGAAAGTCCCATTTATATCAATTGCTGACAAAAAGATTACGGCAATTGCAATATAATCTTGAAAGGGCACGACAAACCATATATCGTCCTACAAAGGACATTCCTCCTGAGTTATATTTGTGCCGTAAAGAATTGACTGCTGAAGTGAAATATTTGTATAAACTTATGGAGCAATTATTACTAATGATAGCTAAATTTGCAGATGAGCATAATACTCAGATTGTTTTTGTAGTAGCGCCGAGCATGGTCCAGGTTGAAGATGAATTGTGGCTCTCAATTCTTGAAACATATAAGGAGAGAAGTGAAGATTACGATATTTCCCAGCCGAATAAAGGGTTGGTGAAGTTTGCAAAAAATAATTCATTGCACATGTTAGATCTGCTGCCGTATCTTCGCCTTGAATATGCCAAGGGAATTGCACTATATAATCGAAAAGAACAACATTGGAATGAAGCAGGAAACCTTATGGTTGCAAATGCGTTAATAAATTATTTGAGTGCAGAAATGAAATAATGTTATTGAAAGTTTATATGGCCAAGATTATCAGTGAAAAATATTTGGAACCCCTTTTTTATTTTTGTCTGCGTTGAGGTAGTTTTCGGATATGATCGCATCTATAGCAAATAAGAATAAAAGGATAAATCCGAGCCGAGCCTGTACAACTATCGGTAACATATGACGGTCTATTTCGTGAGAATCGCCATGCCAGACCAGAACTGCAAGAGGATAAACAAGAAGGATGCTGACTAAAGGCACCCAGGAGATTAACGATCTCTTGGATATGGCAAATAAGAGGGTTAAGCCAAAGAAGACTCCTGTTAAAAAAACATATGCAGGATATAATCCCCATGCTGAGATATAATCAACCAATTTCCCAAATTTGGACTCGGTAAAGCCTTTCGGAGCATAATAAATAAGACGGCTGCTGAAGAACATATCTTGAAACTCATGAAGTGGTTTGATAAAAAGATAGACAGGGTGTGTTACAAGGAATTTAATATAAGTGCTTTTGCCATGTGCATAAAGCCATTCCCTGAACTGCTCAAGTTGCGGGTCGTTGTAATAGGCAAAGTCGTCTTCATGTGACCATTTGCCGGAACGGGACATGAGAGCTTCCGTAACGGGCATACCGTGCTTTTCAAAATAGGTTCTTATCTTTTCATCAGGCAGGATCCTTGTCGATACAACATTCAGAAAATAACCCGTCCATTGATTTTTTGAATCTGATGTAGCATTTGATATCAGAAATAGAATGGAAAATATTATTGCAATAGAAATATAGTAACGGCGATGAGGTTGTAGCCGGATTGCAATGCTGACTACTATGATAATGCCGGCCAAGAAAAGCAGCAGATAAGCATTTGCATTGCGCACCAGAACAAAAAGGGTAGACACGGCAATTAATATTGCAGTTTTTGTAATTGAGCGGTTTTGAACTAATAAAATCCAGATTCCAACGAAGCATATAAAAAATGAGATCGTAAGGGATTCGCTGAGAATGGTTTTGTTCCAGAGCGATATTATGTGACTCAGGCTTAGACCTAAAATCAAGAGATATGCAAAAGGTTGCAACCACAAATTCTTGAGTGACCACGCAACTGCATAAGCCAGAAATATCCACGAGCATATTGAAAATATAAATTGAACATTGGCCAAGTTTTCAGCATTTTTCCCAAGGAGTTTATATATTATTGGAATAAGGGGAGGAGAAAAACCAAATTCACCTGTGTATTCCATATATCTGTTTGAATCAGGGAAAATATGGGGCTTAGGGATGGCAATAAACTGAGATACTTGTAAGTACACATATATTAAGACAATGAATACAGAGAGCAAGAAAAAAAATTTGTTCTGTTTTAATAAAGTAGTCACAGTAACTAATTATATATGTAGATATGGTTAGATCTTAGATTTTAACTCTTTGCGTAAACGTAAAATGCCTATGAACTGATGAAGGCAAATCATGAAAAGTTTTGAAATGTAAAAAATTGTTGTGGAACCGATCTTACGGGCATAATGCGGCACTGGCACCTCTATTATTTTAAGACCCTTGTAGTGAGCACGAATAACAAATTCTGCGGTAAAAAATGACATATGTTTTACGTTTGGCGCGATTTCACTGGCAATGTCATGCCTTATGAGGCGAAAGCCCGTATCTATATCTCTGTAAGGTACTTTCAGAAACACGCGGAGCAGGAAGTTGTATCCTTTCGATAAGATGACCCGATAGAAGGGGTCCTTACGATGATATTTCATGCCCAGGACTATATCGTAGTCCCGCCTGAAGGGTTCCAGTCTCCAGAAATCAATTGCAGCAAACTGATAGTCCGAGTCCACAATAAAAAGCCATGGTTTTGTTGCGTGTGCAATAGCATCAATTACAGCCTGCTGGTAGCCCTTACGCTCATCGCTCATATAAAGTTTAATTGGTAATTCTCTGGCAAGACGCTCCAGCACACTTTTAGTATCATCAATGCTTCCGTCTTCTGATACGATTACTTCAAAGTCCGGGACACGGTTTTCAAGCTCGGCAATATAATTCCGGAGAGTCTGTTCAATGATAAAAGATTCATTATGGACAGGAAAGACCAATGAAATCCCTCCTAAGGATGGGTCTACAACACCTCTGTGAGCAATTTCTTGTGGTAATTTTGAGTGAGGCTTGGTCATTTATATAATATCTTCAGTAAACTTGTCTTAACTATAGATTTTTTTTATAATATGATAATTCCTATGAAGTTAATTAATCAAGCAACCCGCACCAGGAATCTTTGAATGTCCATAACACTGAAATTATTCTGATAACGATAATAAAATCTAATGAAGTCTGAATTGAATTCTCCTTCGTACAATATTTATCCGGTTAATGGGCGGAGATTTGAAACGGGATAGTTAAACTGGCCCGAAATAATTCAAATTATATATGATTACATTGATAAATCATCAGGGCCTTAAAGCCATAAGAGGCATACAAATACAGAATCCTGCCCCTCATATAGGACTTGCCTATTTAGGAGCTTTCCTGAAAAAGAATGGACATAACTATACTGCAATTGATGCCTGTGGTGAAGCTCTGGACCAGATTCTCTCGTACGAAGACAAAAATGACATCATGATACAGGGACTTACTGTGTCACAGATTATTCCGCGTATCCCGTCAGACACAAGGATTTTCGGGTTTTCGTGTTCCTTTTCACACTACTGGGTGTTGGTTTCAAAGATTGCAGCGGCGATTCGGAGAGAATTCCCAGAGGCCTTATTTGTAGCAGGAGGTGAACATCCTACAGCCATGCCCGGACATATACTGAATGAAGACATGTTTAATGTTGTGGTCATGGGCGAAGGGGAAGAAACTTTCCTCGAACTGGCAAGAAGAGTGGAGAACGATCAGACATGGGATGACATTGATGGTATCGCATATAAGAACAGGGAAGGGCAGATCGTGCAGAACAGCCCGAGAAAACGGATAACGAATATCGACGAGATTCCTTATCCTGATTGGGATAACTGGTGTCTGACAAATTATATAGAACATAAACAAATTCCCGGAATTAATCTCGGCAGGTCCATGCCGATTTTGGGCAGCAGAGGGTGTCCTTATGGTTGTGCGTTTTGCTCCAACGGTAAAATGTGGAAGAGGCGATATATCATGAGGAGTGGCAGGTCGATTGTTGACGAAATGGAATACATGAAAAACAAGTATAATGTAGACAGTTTTTCTTTCTATGACTCAACCTTTATAGTAAACCGTGATAAAACCATCAGCTTTTGCCAGGAGCTTATCAGGAGAAAGCTTGATATTACCTACAAACTCCCTGCTGGCACGAGGTGTGAAGTCTTTGATGAAGAGCTGGCATTGCTTCTTGAGAGGTCAGGACTCAGGAATTTCATGTTTGCATTGGAGTCAGGTTCAGAAGAGATCCGGAAGATAATAAAGAAAAATATTTCTATGAAAAACTTCCTGAAAGCGGTTAAAGCGGTGAAAAAAACAAAAATGACGGTCGGATGTTTTATCGTCATAGGTTTTCCCGAGGATAATAAGAAGTCCCTGAAACAGACACTCTCTATAATCAGAAAGTTGGCGTTTATAGGCATGGATGACATTACTGTCTCAAAGTTCACACCCTATCCAGGTTCAGAATATTTTGATGATTTGTACAGGAAGGGTTATTTCAATGAGAGACTTGAAGAACTTGGAGACCTTATCAGTTTTTTTAAAAGCGATACTCGTTCTTATTGTGAAGCATTGAGTTCCAGACAACTTTACCACTGGATGAACTGGATGTTCGTAAATTTCTACATAATAAGTTTTCTGATAAGGCCGTGGAAATTAATAAAGAGTTTCTGGGATTATTATGCAAGAGGAGTTGAGACAACCAGGTACATGCGGTTTTTCAGCGACAGATTTTTACAAAGAAGGAAATGGAAAACTTCTAAGGTATAGAGAATAATTATAATCAAATTTTCTGGATAGAATATCTCTTCTGAAACAATTCATTCTTTATATTTTATAAAAGTAGATTTTCCTTTTCATGCTATTGTATTATAAAAATTATCGCTCTATGATTAGAACCGCTCAATTTAGGCTGTAATTTACATATGGAAAATATCACAGTTAAAAATTCTCTTCTTATAACTCTTAGAATATTTTTTGTTCTGTTTTCGATTATATTTTTGCACGACGCATTTTTCAAATGGGATGGGTATTCATTTTACATGGAAGGCACATATTTTTTATACAATGCATCATTAACTTTTGTTTTATGGTCAATTGTTGGAACTGTATTTACATTGATATTGTGTATACTTATATATATTGCTCATAGAGTTATTCCACAATCTTTAATATCTCTCCGTCTGGAACATATAACATTTTATTTCACATCAATTTTCCTTCTTTTATTTATTAAATGGAAATTTGTGAGTCAAATATCATTCAGTGATATTACCGGTTTAAGTCGCAGTAACATAGTGACAATTTGTGTCTTTTTATTAGTAGGTGTTGTGTGGTTTTTCAATAAACATACAGGTAAAATCATAAAGGAGGTTGACAATCGAATCAGACCTCTTGTCTGGCTTTTTGTCTTTATTATAATTCTTGCAATACCTTTTTCAGTAAGCAATATTATGAAAGGATTTTCAGTCTCAACATATGTACAGCACGGCCACACGTCAGCAGATAAAGAACGTCCTAATATTATTTTTATAAGTTGGGATGCTTTGACTTCTTTAGATATGCAGGCATATGGATATAATTACAGCACGACGCCGTTCATATCAGAATGGTCTCGTGAAGCTGTAACCTTCAATAAAGTTTATTCGTCTTCGAACTGGACTGTACCTACTACGATGACAATGATGACAGGCCAGCAGCCGTGGACGCATAAAGTCTGGCATGAAGCTATGTTTGATCCGGTTGATGATTATGAGCAAAGCATGCCGGCTGTTCTTTTAAGTAATAATTATACGACTTATGCCATTGTCCAAAATGAACAATGCAATACAGATGCATTAGGTTTGAGCAAGGCTTTTATGTTCAAGGACAGATATCATACACTGTGGTCAACAACGAATGGATGGATGCATCATATTTATATGATTAAATTTTTCATTTATGAAATCACAAATAACCAGATGGTTGCAGTATGGATTTCTTCACACCCCGTATTCTGGAATCTGATGAATTTTTTAATTGACGATTCAGATGAAAACATAGCACCAGCCGAAAATGTATATGACAGTTTTTTAGAACATCTTTCTCACAATAAAAAACAGCCGTTTTTTGCATGGCTGCATACTTTCCCACCTCACTATGACTATTTACCTCCTAAACCGTACATGGGAAAGTTTGGGAATGCTGATCAATTTAATACAAACCGTAGTCAACGTAATTTCTTAAATCTAAAATATAATAAGGAACAGCAGCCTGAGATAGATATTCTGAGGAAACGGTATGATGAATTTATTTTATATTCCGATCAGCAATTCAAGAAATTTTTAATGAATCTTTCTGAAATTATTGACATGTCTAACACGATTATTATTTTTTCATCTGATCATGGAGAAAGTTTTTCACACGGATATCAGGGACATAGTGGTTATTATCTTCATGAACCGACTGTCAGAATCCCTCTTATAATTAAGATTCCGCAAGAAAAAAAGGGTAAGATAATAGATATTCCTGTTGCCCAAGTTGATATTGCGCCGACTATTCTTGCACTTGCCGGTATTCCTGTGCCGGAATGGATGGAAGGCAGGTCTTTGGTTCCAGTCATTGAAGGCAGCGATTTTGACACACGGCCAATCTTCTCTATGCAGTTTATTAAAAATAGTGCCATTGGAAATAATCTTATAAATAAAGGTGTGGTAGCTGTTTGGGAAGACAATTACAAACTTATTTACAAGTTAGAAGAAAACAAATCAATGCTATTTAATTTACAGGATGATCCCTATGAAACCAGAAACCTTCAGAATGAAAAACCCGAAATTGCTCAACAGCTTAGAAATTTAATTAAAAACAAGAAACATTTCCAAATACCTGATTGAAGAATTTCTCGATTGCCTCTTTTTTGTTATGATCTGTAAAAGCTCCTGACCCTACCTACTTAACGAATTTTTAATCCTTGAATTTTTTATAATATGCGTTCCTGTAACTTGCTTACTTGTGCTACCAGTTTAAAATACTAATTAATTATCTGTCAGCATAAACTTTTTTCTTAATTTTGATAGACCCAAAATGCCGCTTCCGATAATGAATAAGATCAAAGAAGCAGGCTCCGGAGCTGCAGTGAAAACCATCAGTTTACCATTACCGCCACCGACAATGAGGTCAGCATAGCCATCATCATTCCAGTCTGTGACATCAAGCCGTGAGCGCGGGGTATTACCATATTCTGAATCCAGGTACCGTAAGGGTGTGCTATCAAGAAGAAGCAATTTTTCGCTTGTGTTAAAAACAGGAGCGTTGTTTGTTCCGACATTCTGCAAATAATAAACATATCCATAGTAATCACCAACCAAAAGGTCTTTTTTCCCGTCCTGGTTCCAATCGTAAATTCTTGGTGCAGCTCTGGAGCTGTTTACTCCAACTATATATTCTGCTCCACCTACCTGTAATTTTGCAGAAGAATTGAAAACAGGTGATGAGTCTGTTCCTTCGTTGAGATAGATATTTATCCTGCCATTAAAGCCACCAATAATGAGATCCTTTTTCCCGTCCCCGTTCCAATCATCAACTACTGGTGCTGCCCTGTTGCCAATATCGAGATTGATACCATTAACCTGAATAAAGCTGCCATTGTCTAAGACGGGATTAGTATTATTGTTTGTATTTAAAAAAATTGTTACTTCTCCTATGCCATTACCGACAAGCAGATCATTTTTCCCGTCATTGTTCCAATCCACGACCGTGGGATATGAACCTTGTCAGCCGCCGCCCAGTACATTTAATATACAAGTATTGTTACATGCCTGAACATAAGAGAAACCATTAAAAGAAGGCGAAGCATTCGTGCCGTAGTTCTTGTAAAAACTTACGTATCCCCAATCATTTGTCTGATAGTTCTGACCAACAAGAAGATCCCTTATGCCGTCATTGTCCCAATCATACACATAAGGAGTAGAAAAGTAAGTTACATCAAGATCAGATGAACCATCCTGTACATAACCCCAAAATGAAAGATTCGTCTGATAATCTGCTTTTGCATTGGAACTGTAAGACGATATAAAAAGTATCGCAAATATAAAAAATGTTTCTCTTGTAAATAAAAGTTTCTTCAGGCCCATGTCACCCTCCTTTTTATTGATATTATTGGAAAACGAATTCAGCAACTAATCAATTGATAGAATAAATAATTTTAGCACAAGCTATATATCGCTGCTATGTACTTATAAAATTATAAGAAAAATTAATAAACTACAACTTAAAGTTTTAAAACAGTAAATTCAGAAAAATACAATAAATCAATAAATTAATGCCACTCTTTTTGCGTTGTTAACGGATTATCAAAGAGCTTTATTAGTGAGTATTAGATGATATTCTTTGTTGTTTTCAGTTTTTATGTGGATAATTTTTATCTTGTGCATATTCTCTCTCTTGACATGCTATACTTTACAGGAATATTTGTGCTCAGAAGGCTTATAGCGCAGAGATTTTATAAGCAGAGACATTGCATTTGCATAAAGGAGAGACAAAGATGAAGAAAGTATTTATTTCAGTTGTTGCGGTAACAAGCGTATGCCTGTTTTTTACCATAGCATGCTCAAGTGACAAACCTTCTAAACCAGAGAAAGCAACGGAAGTGGGTGGAGCACTGTTCAAGCAGCATTGCGCCCTGTGCCATCCTGACGGGAAGAATGTCATCAGAAAGGAAAAGACACTTTACAGGCAAGATCTTGAGGTCAATGGAATAGAGACACCAGAGGATATCATAAAGGTATTGAGAAATCCCGGGCCCGGCATGAGAAAGTTTGATGAAAATACCATGTCGGACGAAGACGCAAGGGAGATTGCAGTTTATGTCCTGGATACGTTCAAATAGAACCTTGTAATCTTCCGCATTATGTGCGAATATATCGCGTGATCGCAATCTCGCTCCAGTCGGGAAGCAACGGCAACTGTGTGTATGTTGAAACAGACGGGTTAAAGCTTCTGTTTGACGCGGGCATTGCGGGAATCCAGGCATCACACCGGCTTGCAGCCTATGGCCGTGATATCAGGGACATCGATGCATTGATCATATCTCACGATCATGCCGACCATGTGCGCTATGCCGGGGTGTACCAGAGGAAGTTCGGCATACCTGTATTCATTACACCAAAAACCTTCGAATGCTCTGCCGCAGTTCATAACCTGGGCCGGCTGCATACTGTAAATTATTTTCAGGCAGGAGAAGAGCTTCAGTTCGGCAGTATATCAGTTCAGACCATTCCCTGCCCTCATGATGGTGTTGACGGCGCGGTCTTTGTGGTCTCTTCCTCTGGAAAGAAACTCGGCATACTGACAGACCTCGGGCATACATTTGAGGAACTCTTTTCTGTGATGGCTTCACTTGATGCGGTGTTTATCGAGAGCAATTATGACCCTGAGATGCTTGCAGAGGGACCATATCCTGCTTTTCTGAAGAGGCGTATACGGGGGCCGCAGGGGCATCTTTCCAATCAGGAAGCGGCTGAGTTGCTTAGGTCAGGAAGCCGGCTGAAATGGGCTTGCCTGTCCCATCTCTCCAACAACAATAATGATCCACAGACAGCGTTGAAAACTCACCGTGAAGTTTTGGGTGAAAGCCTGCCTTTATTTACTGCAAGCCGGTACGCGGCAACGGGGATATTGAGTATCTAACTACAGTAGATAAGCGTTGCCTATATATCCAAATTCCGCGCCTCCAGCGCGTGCCGTTCTATGAACTCTTTCCTCGGCTCGACCTGGTCGCCCATAAGGGTGCTGAATATCTCCTCAGCCTTTATGGAATCCTCAACGCTTACCTGGAGCAGGGTCCTTTTCTCCGGATCCATGGTTGTTTGCCAGAGCTGCTCTGGATTCATCTCCCCGAGTCCCTTATACCTCTGGATGCTGATGCCTTTTTTAGCTATGGAAAGGATAAAGTCAAACAGCTCCCTTGAGCTGCTGAACTTATGTTTCTCGCTGTTATGTGAAACGTTATATGGCGGATGTCCGAGACCTTTCAGCTCCAGGAACAGTTTCTTCAGCTCCTTGAAATCAGGAGACGCAAAGAACGCTTCATCGATGGTCAGAGAGAGGCCCGCCCTCTTTAACTCGATCCTGTGAGACTGATGTTCTTCATCCACCTTTATTTCTTCTGACAAGTCAGGAAACTCTTTTTTGAGCCTTTTTATAAGTTCCCTGATCTCTTTGTCATTTTTTAACAATGTATTATTCAGGTCGTAATGAAGCAATGACTTGATCACGGCAGTGTCGTTTTTTCTCTTTGCAAACCATTCAAGCAGTCTTTCGAACTTCGACAGGTTCTTGATGTAGGGGATGATCGCTTTTCCGGAAAGCTGTTTCCCGTTTTGTATCTCTATTTCGTCAACCGCAAGTTCGAAGAGCATGTTTTCGAGCATGTTTTCATTCTGGATGTAGCGTTCTGACTTCCCTTTTTTCACTCTAAAAAGAGGCGGCTGCGCAATATAGAGATAGCCTTTCTCAATTACCTGCGACATCTGCCTGAAGAAAAATGTGAGGAGCAGCGTCCGTATATGCGCCCCGTCGACGTCAGCGTCTGTCATGATGATGATCTTGTGATACCGCGCCTTTGCTATATCAAAGTCTTCTGTGCCGATGCCTGTGCCGAGCGCTGTGATCAGCACCTTTATCTCTTCTGAGCCGAGCATTTTGTCGAAACGCGCCTTTTCGACATTAAGAATTTTACCCTTTAGAGGAAGGATCGCCTGATTGTTCCTGTCACGTCCCTGTTTTGCGGAGCCTCCTGCAGACTCTCCCTCAACAATGAATATCTCGCTGAGGGCCGGGTCTTTTTCAGCGCAGTCCGCAAGCTTTCCTGGAAGCCCTGTAGATTCAAGGGCGCCTTTTCTCCTCGTGAGGTCTCTTGCCTTGCGCGCTGCTTCCCGTGCCCGCGCAGCCTGCACCGCTTTCTCAAGTATTTTTTTGACAACAGACGGATTCAGCTCAAAATAACTGCCCAGCACATCATTCACCACAGATTCGACTATACCTTTAACTTCGCTGTTGCCAAGTTTTGTCTTTGTCTGCCCCTCAAACTGGGGGTTGGGAAGCTTTACGCTGATAACACCTGTCAGTCCTTCCCTGATGTCTTCGCCGGTTATCGATTCCTTGGCGTCTTTCAGGACACCGGATGATACGGCAAAACTGTTGGCTGTTCTTGTCAGGGCTGACTTGAAACCAGCAAGATGGCTTCCGCCTTCTTTGGTATTGATGTTGTTGGCAAAGGAATAGAGCGTTTCGGTATACCCGTCATTGTACTGCAGGGCCACCTCAACCGTAATGCCGTCTTTTTCTTTGGTTATGTATATGGGTTTTGGATGCAGGGTAGCTTTACTTTTGTTAAGGTGTTCTACGAATGATACCACGCCGCCCTCGTAGAAAAACGTCTCTTTCTTGTTTGTGCGCTCATCAGAGATCGTTATGCTCAGGCCCTTGTTTAAAAAGGCAAGCTCCCTGAACCTGTTGACAAGCGTGTCGTAGTGAAAATCAGTGGTATCAAAAACCTTTGTATCGGGTTTGAAGGTTATCTTTGTGCCCCTGTTCTTTGTCTTCCCGACCTGTGTTAGCGGGCCTGTGGGCACGCCGCCATTTTTGAAATGCTGTTCCCAGACCTGACCGTTCTGTTTGATCTCCAGGTCGAGCCATTCTGATAGCGCGTTCACGACCGATACTCCCACCCCGTGAAGGCCGCCGGAAATTTTGTAGGCCTTGCTCTCGAACTTCCCGCCGGCGTGAAGTTCGGTCAGAGCTATTTCAGCAGCAGTCCTTCCCTCGGGATCACCAGGATGCTTGCCTGTAGGGATGCCTCTGCCGTTATCAATGACCGTTATAGTGCCTTCGGTGTGAATGGTAATCTCTATGGTGTCGCAGTAACCGGCAAGCGATTCATCAACACTGTTGTCTACGACTTCATATACAAGGTGGTGAAGGCCTTCAAAACTTGTATTGCCAATATACATGGCGGGCCTCATCCTGACTCCTTCAAGGCCTTTCAGGACCTTTATTTCTTCCGCGCCATAGGCTTGTTCATTTGTTTTCTCTGTCATGTACTTCCTTTCTTTTTAAGAAATAGGCACAAAGGTTCAAAGGGTCAGAGGCACAAAGGAAAATCTTCACTCTGTGCCTTAGCGCCTGTGTGCCTTTGTCACTCTTGTTTTACGTCCTCATCGGCATCACTACACACTGGTAATCTTTATTGTTCTCTTCAAGCACCAGTGTCGGGCTGAGCGGTTCCTGCATTTCCATTGTTACGGCTTCGGTCTGCATGACCTGGAGTATGTCCATCAGGTACCGGGCATTGAACCCTACGGTCATCTGATCGCCTTTGTACTGGGCGGGAATTTCCTCCCGAGCTTCGCCGATGTCAGGGTTCATGGATATCAGGGTTATCTTGCCGGGTTCCAGATCAAACCGTACCGCATGCGTCCGTTCCCTGCTCATGATCAAGGTCCTTCTTAAGGCCTTGAGGAACTCTGTCCTGTCAATTGCGACTTTCTTTTCGTTGTTCTTTGGCACCACCTGCTCGTAGTTCGGATAAGTTCCCTCAATCAGCCTTGAGGTCAGCACCGTTCCGTTCATGCTGAAGAACACGTGATTTTTGTCAAGATAAATGGTTATATCTTCGGAGCTGCCCTCAATGAGTTTTTTCAGTTCGAGAGCTGCCTTTTTGGGCAATATTATCTTTTTCTCTTCAGAGAGCTTGCCTTCCACAGTCAAAACGATCATGGAAAGCCTGTGGCCGTCGGTCCCGACCATCCTGAATTCAACGTTCTTTTTCTTTGGAGTAAAATGCAGGAGCAGGCCGTTCAGGGTATATCTTGTGTCGCTCTCGCCGGTCGCATACACGGTCTTCTCGATCATGTTGCCGAGTTTATCGGCAGCAATTGTGAGTTCCTCGGTCTTTTTCACCTCTGGCAGGGCCGGGAAGTCAGACTCCGGAAGTCCCATAAGCTTGAATGTGCTTTTTCCTGAAGTGACCCGTATCCAGTTGTTTTCCTGTGCCTCAAGTAAAATATCGTCTTCAACCTCCCGTGCTATCTCGAACAGTTTCCGTGCGGGAATGCAGAGGTTGCCAGCTTCAAGTATCTCTGCCTTCAGAGGGCCTTTGAGCGCTATATCCAGATCGGTCGCCATGAGGGAAGCAGCATTTTTGCTGACCTTCAACAGAAAGTGGCTGAGTATTGGCATGGTGGTCTTGCGGTCTGCTATCCCCTGGATGTTCTGTAATACGTTCTGTATTTCTTCCTTCTGTATCTTGAGTTTCATTTCTCCTCCCGGTATTGTTTGAAACGTGTAGGGAAAGTTTTCAGCCTCTCTGAAGGGTTGCCCTACAATATCTTTCTTTTTAAATGTCCTTTATTGTCAAGAGCCCCTGATCTTCTTTATCAGGTAGTCGATCTTCTTGTCAAATTCCTCGTCTTTTTTCCTGCGCTCTTCTATGAGCTTGCAGGCGTGGATGACTGTGGAATGGTCCTTGCCGCCGAAATTCTTGCCTATCTCGCTCAGCGAAGAATCTGTAAGCATTTTGCTAAGATACATGGCGACCTGCCGCGGAAAGGCTATGTCCCTCGTCCTCTTCTTCGCCCTGATGTCCTGCAGTTTCAACCCGAAATATTCACATACATTCTTCAATACATATTCGACAGTCAAGGCCCTTTCCTCATCATGAAGAAGGTCCTTGAGCACGTCCTTAGTCATTTCCACGGATATGGTTTTCCCTGTAAGGGAGGAATGTGCTCCGAGCCTTATCATGCACGCTTCAAGGTCCCTGATATTGGATTTTACCCTGTTGGCGAGAAAGAAACAGACATCCTCAGGCAGTGTTATCCCTTCCATCTCGGACTTCTTCCCGAGTATAGCCATCTTGGTTTCCACGTCAGGGGTCTGGATATCGGCAATAAGTCCCATGCCGAACCTCGATCTGAGGCGCTCGGTGATGGGAGAAATGTCTTTCGGCGGCCTGTCGCTTGAAAAGACTATCTGTTTGTGTGAATCGTACAGGGCGTTGAAGGTATGGAACATCTCCTCCTGGGTCCCGCTCTTTCCTGCAATGAACTGGATGTCATCAATGATAAGGACATCGAGGTTCCTGTATTTTGTCTTGAATTCATCCATCCTGTCGTTTCTCATTGAATAGACGAATTCATTGGTGAACTGCTCTGCCGGGGCATACATCATCTTTACCCCAGGCTGCTTGTCGACTATTTTATTGCCGATCGCATTCATGAGGTGAGTTTTTCCGAGTCCTACACCGCCGAAAATGAAGAGAGGGTTATACGCCTTCCCGGGTGATTCGGCAACAGCCCTCGCCGCAGCATGAGCGAACTGGTTGCTGGCCCCGACAACAAATGTCTCAAATGTAAATTTCGGATTTAGGAATATGCCGCGGTTTGCGAGTTTGGCCCTGCGGTTTTCCTGCCTGGTCTCTATTTTCCTGAGCGCAGGGTCTTCCTTTTTCTCGTAAACTTTGAATTTTACGGAGACTTCCTTTTTTATGAATTTTTCGACTGTTTCGGAAATAAGCCCCGGATAATGGTCCTCGATCCATTCCTTGAAAAACCTGTTGGGCACCTCAAGAATGATCTGCTGGTCCTGGAGTTCAACAAATTTCAGCGGCTTGAACCAAAGATCGAAAGTCTGACTGCCGACTTTGGATCCGATGGCTTCGATGGTCTTTGTCCATGCTTCTTCTATGTTCATGAATGCTCTCTCTTGGGTTAAACGGCTTATGAAAAGACTACTATAGTTACTAACATATGTTTATAAATTGTTGAAAACTTTCCCTGGCAGGAGAGTGGAGTATTATATCCCATCGTATTCATCAGAGGCAAGCTTTTTTTACCTAAAAAAAGATGATTATTTGATTTTATAAACTTATTAACTTTATACTTAAAAAACATGATTTCAGTCGTTATCCCCACATACAATGCGGAACGTTTCATGGCGCCCCTCCTTGACTCTGTTTTCAGGAACAAAATCAATGATATGGAAGTTGTCATTGTTGATGACTGTTCACGAGATGCTACAGTGAAGGTCGCCAAGAAATACCCTGTGCGCGTCATTGAACTGGATAAAAACGGCGGGCCGGCGAGGGCCAGAAATATCGGAGTGAAAGCTGCAGAAGGAGATATCATTTTCTTCCTTGATTCGGATGTCATCGTCCTTGACGGCGCCATTGCAGAGGTAAAAGACTATTTTGAGAAGCACCCTGATGCAAAGTGTATAATCGGCGTGTGTGCAACAGAACCGCTGAACAAAGGTTTCGTACCCACGTACATGGCGATGTTCGAATACATACATCTCATCGGCCTTCAATATGACAAGGTGAGCGTCTTTGCCCCGCGCTGTGGAGCCATAAAGAAGGATTTCTTTCTCGAGATCGGCGGGTATGATGAACAGTACAGGGGAGCTGATGTGGAGGACTTTGAACTGGCCCGGAGGATTAATAAAACGCATTCCATAATCCTGGACCCGAAAATAACCGTGCGCCATCAATTCGCCGATTTAAGGCAGGCATTAAAAATATATTTTAAGCGCACGGTCATGTGGGTCAATTTATTTTTCAAGGCTAAGAAGCTGGACAATGCAGGGCCGACATCACCAAGCAATGGCATTGCCGCACTTTGCGCCTTTTTCAGTTTTCTGTCTCTGTTCTTTATTCCGGTTGCAGGATTCGCAGGGTATGCGTTTCTTTTTTTATTGACCGTATATATATTCTCAAATCTGAAGTGGTGGAATTTTATGCGGAGGGAAAAAGGGTTGCTGTTTGCAGCACGGGCCCTGTTATTGAACTACATTTTGGGCATTGAGATCGTGATAGCTGCAATGTATGCCGTAGTACGGTTTCCGTTTTCGAGGAAGAAGATGATAGCGGGCTTCATCTTTCTACTCTCTACGTGCTACTCGCTACTTTTCATGTGTGGTCTGAAATATTATGAATAAAAACTTAGTTGTCCTGGCATACGCAAATGCAAGTCCCTTCCCATATCATGCGTGGACGCCCCTGGCGATTCTCTCGCTCGGCAGTTATCTTGAGCAGCATGGCTTCGAGGTTGAATATTTTGATGAGCGGATTCATAAAGGGGAGCGGTTTAAGGAACTGGTAAAAAGAAAGCCTCTCCTTGTCGGGCTTTCAACAATGACCTGCTTCCAGATAAAAAACACGCTCAGGCTCGCAAAGCGCGCGCGAGAGATCGCGCCGGACATACCCCTTGTCTGGGGGGGCACTCATCCTTCCATGATGGCAGAGCAGACCCTTGAATCCGAATTCGTTGACTTTGTCGTGAAAGGGGAGGGGGAGCAGACATTGCTTGAACTTGTACAGGCAATGCAGGATGGTAAAGGCGATCTCAGCGCCATTGACGGCCTTGGATGGAAAAGTAACGGGAAAAACGTCCTGAACAAAGACAGGGATTTTCTGGATATTGAGACCCTGCCGTTTCCCTATGATGGTAAAGGCAGGGAGATACTGCTTGAATATATCAGAAGGTCGACTGACACTCTGGAGAATATCGGGTATGAATCCTCGCGTGGATGCCCGCACAAGTGCGGGTTCTGCTACAACGTTTATTTCCACAAGAATGTCTGCAGGGTCAAAAGTATTGAAAAGATCAGAAGCGAGCTTCTCAAACTGAAAGCGCTTGGCGTTCACAAGCTGACCTTTTATGACGACACCTTTCTCGCCGGCAAAAAGGATCTGATGCTGAACATCCTGGACCTGCTGAAGGAGATCGATTTCAAGTGGATCGCCAATGTCAGGATCAATACGTTCACTCCTGAACTTATCAGAAAGTTCAAAGAGAGCGGTTGTGTCTATCTGTTCTTCGGGGTTGAATCCCCTGATGACGAGGTGCTTAAGTACATCAGGAAGGGACAGAACAGGCGCATGATCGATGAGGGGATCAAGGTCGCTTCACAGGGGAACATCCCCACGCTTTATTCACTTATGATCGGGCTGCCCGGGGAGACAGAGGAACAGATGAACCGGACGCTCGATTTTGCTGATGAGATCAGAAGGAGACATCCCGGGGCAGAGGTCCCCATTCAGCCATACGTTCCACTGCCCGGTACGCTGCTGTATCAGGAGGCATTAAAGGCAGGCTTCAGACCGCCTGCGCATCTTGAGGGATGGAAGAATTTTACGAACGATGAAGTGAGAAATCCCTGGATAAAAAATCCGAAGCTCCTGAATGCCATCTACATCAACTCGTTCCTGGCATTCCGCTATGACAGGTTCCTGAAAAATTTCTGGAGCAGGATCGTCTTCGGCCCTTTGCACGCACTCTCCCTCTGGAGATGGAAGCACCGGAGTTATAATTTCTTCATTGAGCTTTACCTGTATCTCACCTATAAGCGCCTTGGCAGGTTCTTTATCATTCTTGAGAAGATGATAAAGTAGGGGGCGAGCCGCTTAAGCCCGACGTCGTTCCCGCAAAGGCGGGATCCAGTCATTAAAAGATAGCTATTGATTCTCATCTGTATTTGTCATAAACTTTTCTATGCGGAACATCAACCTTCTGAGCATGGCTGAAGGGATTTCTTCATGGGCTGAGCTGGAGCATCGGATAGCGGCTCTGCCTTCGGAGCAGGAACGAGGCGAGGTCTTCGAGCAGCTCTGCCAATGTTTCTTTCTCCTTGATCCTGTGTTTCAGTTTGATAAAGTCCATCGACATCATGAAATCCCTCCTTCTCTGAGAGAACGCCTCGGATATCCAGGCACACAGGACATTGGTATTGACGGATTGGGAATAACAACTGACGGCAAGCTCATTGCATATCAGGCAAAATTCAGGAGTGACCGCGACAACATACCCACTCTCCGGGAATTATCAACTTTTTTCACTGTATCTGACCGGGCTGACTGGCGAATAACCATAACAAACGCCAATGGTCTTCCGTCCGCGATAAATGACCGCACCAACAACAGCCGTGTCCTTGCTGACAGGTTTGAACAGCTTGAACCGGATTTCTTCAACCGGCTCAGACAGTATCTGAAAAATAAGTGCGTAACACCTCCATCGGCAAAGATGCCTCATCAAACCCAGCAAGAGGCAATAAACGCGGCACTTTTACATTTCAAGGATAACAGCAGAGGACAACTGATACTTCCCTGCGGAACGGGGAAGACACTTGTCGCAATGTGGATAGCTGAGCGGCTTGGCAGCAAGCGTATCCTTGTTATGGTGCCGAGTCTTTCCCTGATGTCGCAGTCGTTGAGAGAATGGGCTGCCAATACAGCATTAAAGCCATTCCGCTATCTCTGTCTTTGCAGTGATACGACTGTTGATCTTGGCAATGACGCTCCTGTTGAACATCTCTATGAAATGGATGTGCCGGTCACAACCGATGTTAAGACGGTAGCCGAGTATCTCGGAAGGGATACCTCGATAGCTACAATACTGTTTTCTACATATCAGTCGAGTAAGGTTCTCTCAGAGGCGACTAAAAGAACAGACACGGCATTCGATATCGCTATATTTGATGAAGCGCACCGTACAACCGGGACAAAGGCAGGAGTCTGGAATATAGCGCTTGATGATGAAAAGGTTCCGGTAAAGCACCGTTTATTTATGACTGCCACACCTCGCATTTATGCTCCTCACATCACTAAAAAAGCTAAAGAAGAAGATGTGCTTATATGCAGCATGGATGACGCTGCTGTCTATGGAAAGCCGTTTTATGAGATGACCTTTGGTGACGCTATTGCACGGGGTCATATTACAGATTACAAGATTGTTGTTATATGTGTCACTGATACCGAAGTCAGAGAGATGATAAGGCAAGGCGGCAGGGTTATAACTGATGATGAGCATGAGTGGGATGCAAAGGCATTTGCAAAGCGTGTCGCTCTTATAAAAGGAATAAACTCATATGGATTGAAGAAGGTATTCACATTTCATAGCAGGGTAAATGGCGCAAAGGCTTTTACTGACCACAAGACACCATATGGCATACAAAAAGTATTTGTAATGATTTCCCCACATAATAACAGCAAAGAGATAAAAGCATTTCATGTGAATGGAACAATGCCGTCAGGTGTAAGAACCGGAATTATGACAGAGTTCAAGCAGTCTGACATCGGTATCATGAGCAATGCCCGATGCCTCACCGAAGGAGTTGATGTCCCTGCTGTTGATACCGTTGCTTTTATTGATCCTAAGAAAAGCCTGATTGATATAGTGCAGGCGACCGGCAGAGCCATGAGAAACGCGGAATGGAAGAATAAGGGATATATTTTCATTCCGGTTATCGTTAAAGAAGATGACGACCCTGAACAGCTTATTGAAAGTTCTGACTTCAAGACAGTGTGGCAGGTGTTGCAGGCAATGCTCGATCAGGATCAGAGGTTAGAAGATGTTGTGTCCTTTTTGAGAACTCTGCAGGGCAAGAGAGAAGAAGCTACGCAGGCATGGAGAGACGCCATGAATGAGTATGCAGAGAGGGTCGAGTTTTATAACCTGCCGGCTAAGATCAATCAGCAAAGATTTGTTAATACGCTCTATACAAAGACGCTTGAGGTAATTGGTAAGACGTGGGATTTTTGCTATGGGTTGACGCTTAAATACAAGGAACAAACAGGTGATGCAAATGCTCCCCAAGAATACAAAACACTTGAGGGGTTTTATCTTGGGGAGTGGCAATCTCACCAAAGGGCAAATTATAAAGCTAACCAGCTTTCTGCCATAAGGATTAAAAGACTGGATGAAATAGGATTTATTTGGGATAAACATGAGGAATTCTTCAATAAAGGATTTCATGAAACTTTGAGATATAAATCACGAGTAGGTAATGCAAATGCACCACTAAATTATAAAACACATGAGGGTTTCAATCTTGGAAGATGGCAAGGAACCATAAGATATACACAAAGAAAAGGTAGATTATCTGCTGCTAAAACTGAAAAGCTGAATGAAGTAGGATTTGTATGGGATATTTATGATGAAATGTTTGAGAAGGGCTTTGAAGAAACATTGAAATATAAAGAACAAACAAATAGCGTTAATACACCTAAAAGATATAAAACACCAGATGGTTTTAGACTTGGAATATGGCAAGGACGTCAAAGAAAATTTTATAAATCTGGGAAATTATCTCTTGGGAGAATTAAGCGACTTGAAGCTGTAGGATTTATT
Organism: Nitrospiraceae bacterium; assembly: GCA_003599425.1. GTDB lineage: Bacteria > Nitrospirota > Thermodesulfovibrionia > UBA6902 > UBA6902 > SURF-23. The sequence goes on from QZKC01000025.1 coordinate 21,726, forward strand.
TGGTCCCCTTTAGATGACGCTTTTGAAAAAGGCTTTCAAGAGACTTTGCGATACAAAGACCAAAAAGGAGATTCTAATGCTCCACCAATTTACACAACAGCCGATGGATATAAACTTGGTATGTGGCAAAGCAATAAAAGACAGGACTATAAACATGGCAAATTGGATACTGAGTGAATAAAACGTCTTGAAGAAATCGGATTTAAATGGGATCCTTTTGAAGAAGCTTTTGAAAAAGGTTTTCAGGAGACCTTGAGATATAAGGAACAAACAGGAGATGCCAATACCCCCTATAGTTATACAACATCTGATGGATATAAACTTGGAAGCTGGCAGAGCAATCAAAGGTATTACTACAAGAATAGTAAACTGGATACTGAAAGGATAAAACGTCTTGAGGAGATTGGTTTTATATGGAGCGAGAAAAGGAAGTTTATGTTAAAACCGTGGGATTTCTGGTATGGGTTGACGCTTATATGCAAGGAACATACGAGTAATGCGAATGCACCTCATGATTATAAAACGCCTGAAGGTTTCTACCTTGGAAGGTGGCAAAGCAATCAAAGAAAAAATTACAAAAAAAATGTGTTATCGCATGACAAAATAAAGAGGCTTGAAGATATTGGATTTAAATGGACTCCTTTTGAAGAAGCCTTTGAAAAAGGTTTTCAAGAGACCTTGAGATATAAGGAACAAACGGATGATGCAAATGTGCTCCAGAGCTATAAAACGTCTGAAAATTATAATCTTGGAACATGGCAAAACACACAGAGAGCGAATTACAAAAAAGGCATTCTATCTGCCGACCGAATAAAGCGTCTTGAGGAGATAGGGTTTAAATGGAAATTGAAGAAGAAGTAAGATACTTATGAGCGCTGTCTATGATCAAAACCGGCAGAAATGATCCATGTCCGTGCGGTAGCGGCAAAAAATACAAAAAGTGCTGTCTCGATAAGAAACCACGTGAACAAATTGTAATGGTTGCATCTCCTGAACCTCTTTGTGGTGTTCACTACGACAAAGAAAAGATGGAGTTTATGGGATTGGCACTTGACGATCGACTTATCAAACCTGCTTTTACCTATTCTCAAACTCACTATAAGAGCGACTTTGGGAAAGAAAAGGTAATTACTAGAATTCAAGACAAGATCATCCCCAATGAAGCCGAACTCATGAAGTACCTGTCTTCATCCTTTGATCTAATAATAGCTATTGACACAAATACGAACGATATTGGAAACGAAAAAATATCAGTATCAGGTATTGTTCATTGTATACTGAAAAACATGCCTGAGCCTGACACCTATTATGCGGACTTCCCATGGAATGGGGCACTTCTGTTTCGTAACTGTCCAAACGAGTTGCCTCCTGAAAAATTCGGATGGATAACGGTGATACAAGAAATTAATCGCAACCCTCTAAATAAATTTAAAAGGTTCGCTTTAGTAGTAGATCACGATAGAGATAAACACATACCATATAACAACAGACAATTACCGATTTTCAGGGACTTCTGCTTGCCAGACAATTTTATATTGATGTATGGGAGTGATGGGCCAAATCAAAGCATTTTAAATTATGTCGTAAAGCATTGCGACAAAAAATCGAAGGAAGTACTCAGAGCAATTGAGCAGACAGGGTATTTTCAGCATGGGAGCAAGAAATTATCAATAGACCAAATCCCTGTGCCTGCTTTGTAAGCAGGCACACAAATAAAATTGGAGTGAGAACATCACGTCCGATTACTTCTCCCTCTCCCTCAAAAACCCTATCTTCTTCTTTTTGGCCTCCGGCGGTGTTATCAACTGCCGTATGGCATCAAAGACAATCTTAAATTGAGCGTCGTATTTCTTTTCAAGCGCCTCTATTTTTTTCGCAAGCTCTGTGTTTGAAGCAAGCATTTCCCTGATTTTTGTGAACGTCCTCATAATCTGGATATTCACTTGTACGGCTCTTTTGCTGGTCAAAACGCTTGAAAGCATTGCAATGCCATTTTCAGTAAAAACGTAAGGAAGATATCTTTGTCCGCCCCAACTTGAGGTGCCAAAATGGAACCTCAAGTTTTCGACCTCTTCTTTTGTCAGTTGAAACAGAAAATCATCAGGGAATCTTTCCCAATTTCTTTTGACCGCTCTGTTTAGCATTTTTGTCTCAACTCCATAAAGAGCTGCAAGGTCTTTATCCAGCATGACCTTTTTGCCTCTGATAAAAAGTATTTTGCTTTCTACAACTTCCTGTGGAATTATTTCGCTCATAGATATCCCCTTTGCTTTTAAAATATTTGAGCCCTTTTGACTGGTAGGAATATTATTGTCAAAGCAAGTCTTGATTTGCAAGTTGTAAAATGAGGAGCAGCATGATTCCCTGCGTTTCCTATTGCCTGATTGTTGTAATATAATCAGGTATGCCAAAAATAGCTGTTCTACCTGACATTCTGATCAACAAGATTGCTGCCGGTGAAGTCATAGAGAGGCCTGCGTCCATTGTCAGGGAACTTCTGGACAATTCGATCGATGCGGGCGCAACGCGGATTGATGTTGAGGTGCTGCACGGCGGGAAAAAGCTCATAAAAGTATCTGACAACGGTTCGGGCATGGGGAGGGACGATGCCCTGCTGTGTTTCGAAAGGCACGCAACAAGCAAGATCAGATCCGAAGATGACCTTTTCGATATCTCTACCCTCGGTTTCAGGGGAGAGGCGCTGCCTGCCATTGCTTCGGTGTCAAAGATCACCCTCACATCATCTGTTCCGCATGCAGATACAGGGGTAAAGATCGAAATAGGCGTAAGCCAGAAAAAAGAGATATCCGATGCGCCTCCTTTTCAGGGTACTACAGTCGAGGTCAGGGATATTTTTTATAATACTCCAGCCCGGAGAAAATTCCTCAAGAGCAACCCGACGGAGCTTTCTCATATCATCGAAACGGTCATCCAGAAGGCATTCGCGTATCAGGAGATATCTTTCTCACTTAGTCATAATGGCAGTGAGCTTCTGAATGTTTCATCTGCTTCAGGGTTAAGAGAGCGGTTTACCCAGCTTTATGGTGATGAGCTGACAAGAGAGTTCTTCGATGCGGAGAAAGAAGGCAGGGGAATGAAGGTTTACGGCTTTGTATCAAAGGCTGATTTTATGAGGGCCGGGAAGAGCCATCAGTACATTTTCGTCAACAAGCGTCCGGTAAAGAATGCTACTGTCAATCATGCCGTTTATAAAGCATACGGAGAATTGATCCCGGGAGGAAGGCATCCCGCGTATTTTATCTTTCTCGATATCGACTCAACGAAAGTGGATGTCAACGTGCATCCTGCCAAGCGCGAGGTCAGGTTCGAGACGCCGGATGAAATTCACCGGGTAGTGGAGGCAGCGGTATATGAAGCGCTGAATCCCGGCACAAGGAGAGAAACAAATCAACTGCCTGAACATCATCCCGGGCATAAAAGTACCCCGCATTATTCATACAGTTTTTCAGAACCCCTTCGTGTAGGAGAACAGGCCTCAGAGTTCTTTGCTGCTTCACAGGCCGATTTCTTTGCTTCCGGTACTGCTCAGGAAGTGCGCCGTTTCTATCATGTCGGGGAATCATTCTTTGCTACCATCACGCGGGACGGGCTGCTGATCATCGACCAGCATGCTGCTCATGAGAGGATCCTCTACGAAAAATTCCTGGCGAAAACCTCAATTGAAACAGAAATGCTGGCCCTTCCATTGCGAGTGGAACTGCCGGTCAGGGAATATACTCTCATTGTTGAGCATAAAGATTTTCTCCACAGCCTCGGTATGGATATCGGCGACTTCGGAGGGAACAATATAATCATCAGGGCACTGCCGGGAGAGTTGAGAAAAGCGGATGCGAAAGGCCTCCTGATGGACCTGGCAGCCGGGATTATCGAGCAGGAAACAAACGGTGTAAAAGCCGATGTCGATAGGGAATCGCTCCTGAAAAACATTGCCGCGCGGCTTGCATGCCATAAATCAGTAAGGGGTGATGATCCCCTGACCAATGAGGAACTGACTCAGATGATGTCGGACCTTGGCCAGGCGAATGAGCCGGACAGGTGCCCTCACGGCAGGCCGACGAAGATACTGCTTACACTGGATGATCTGAAGAAGATGTTCAAGAGGAAATGAAGAAGGTCATAATCCTCCTCGGCCCCACTGCTGTCGGAAAGACAGGAGTTTCCATCCTCCTTGCAAAAGAGTTAAAGTCAGAGATAATCAGCGCTGACTCCATGCAGATATACCGGCACATGGATATTGGCACTGCAAAACCGTCTGCCAAAGAATTAAAAGAGATCCCTCACCACCTGATAGACATACTGTCACCGGACCAGTCTTTCAGCGCCGGGATGTTCAGGGAAAAGGCAGTAAAGATCATTGATGACCTGCATGGCAGGGGCAAGGTGCCTGTTATTGCTGGCGGCACAGGGTTATATATCAGGTCGCTTACGAGAGGCCTCTTTGAAGGCCCCCCGGCGGACTGGACGATCAGGGAACGATTAAGGGAAGAGGAACAGATACACGGCAGGGAATATATGTACAAACGTCTTCAGTCCGTTGATCCCGAAGCTGCAGCAAAGATCAGTTCTAATGATCTCAGGAGAATAATACGGGCGCTTGAGGTTTGTCTGAAGGGTGACAGGACAATGTCTGAATTACATGCTGTCTCAACAAGGCCTGAAGAATATGATTACATCAAGATAGGTCTTTTTAGAGACAGAAGGGAACTTTACAGCCTTATTGAAAAGCGTGTCGACAGCATGATCGAAAGCGGACTGATGGAAGAGACTGAAAAGCTTATGGAGATGCGTCCCGGGAGAACAGCCATGCAGGCGCTTGGTTACAGGGAGATGATGATGGTGCTTCAGAAAGAGGCTGGATTCGATGAGGCGGTGAGGCTTCTGAAAAAAAGAACAAAGATGTACGCAAAGAGGCAGTTCACATGGTTTAAGAAAGAGCCGGATGTAGCATGGGTGGACATAACCGGCATTATGGACTCTCGGGGAATTTTTCAAAAGGTTTTGAATGGTGTTGAAATTCTGAAAAAATTGATTTACTCTTAATGAGAACAATTTTTTTAAAAAAGGAGAAACCGCATGGGCAACACGGAACATAAGCTCCAGGATATGTACCTTAACTATGTCAGGAAGGAAAAGATACCGGTCACGGTCTTTCTCATAAACGGTACACGGTTAAAAGGGGTCATAAAGGGTTTCGACAAATTTGTAGTGTTGCTCAAAAATGATGTTCAGCAGCTTGTGTACAAACATGCCATTTCTACCATCTCTCCTGAAAAGGATGTTCATATTAAGTTTGAGGAGCCGGAAGGGTAGAGTTTCAGATTGGCATCGAAACCGAGAAATCCCTTTCTTACTGTAGACGCTATCATAGAGATAGATGGCGGCATAATCCTTATCAAAAGAAAGAATCCCCCACCCGGCTGGGCTATACCAGGCGGGTTTGTCGATTACGGGGAATCGCTTGAAGATGCGGTTATCCGTGAAGCGAAAGAAGAGACCGGTCTTGATATCATGCTGGTCAGGCAGTTTCATACTTATTCAAATCCCGGAAGAGATCCCCGGCATCACACAGTATCAACTATTTTCATAGCGACTGCATCAGGAACCCCGGTGGCTGCAGACGATGCCAAAGAGGTAGGTATTTTCAGGAAAGATGATCTCCCGGACGAAATCGCGTTCGACCACAGGCAAATACTGGAAGACTATTTCAGCGGTAAATATTGATCCACGTCTTTCGTACTTCTGCTCTTTTGTACTTTTGAACTTTCTTAAGGTATCGCACAATATGTTTATTCGCCATACTTGCTTCAGATTCATCGTGGAATGTCGAATCGGGAGTCAGATACTTTAAATGCGGAGCTGACTTTGAGCAGCTTCCCCGTTGCATCAGCGATGATCACATCATTTTCCGTCACAGCTTTTGCATATGCCTCAAGGATCTTTTTTGTGTCTTTCGTTATCTCTGCATACACCGTGATCTTCTCCCCGACATTCAGCGCTTTTTTCAGTCTGATCTCCATATGCGCGGTAACAGCAGGAGTCCCTTTGGCAATGGCGAGTTTGACCATCGCCTCATCAAGCAGGGTTGATATGATCCCGCCATGGACAATGTTGTAATAGCCCTGATGCTCTTTTTTCGGAGTGAATTCGGTACTGATGGTATTTCCGTTGAACAGGAAATTCAGCTTCAGGCCGAAAGGGTTTTTCGGGCCGCATACAAAACAGTAACCGTCGTCTGTAAGTTCCATGTGTCCTATCTTATGAAATTCTCCAGTCCTAAGCGTATCATCATTACGGCAATGGAGGCAAGGAGTATCGCCATCACCTTTGAGAGGGCAACAATGCCGTTTTTGCCGAACAGCCTGGTGATTTTCTCAGCATGTACGAACGAGGCCCACACGATCACAAGATTTAATATGAGGGAAATTATTGTCGGCGCAATCCCGTGGTGGTCGATAAGGACTATCAGTGTGGTAAGCACAGCAGGCCCCACGATCAGGGGCACACCTATGGGCACAACGCCGATGGAGCCTTCGACCTTTCTCCTTTCCCCGCCGAAGCGCACGAGATCAAGAACAGCAATAACAAGAAGGACCAGCCCTCCGGCGATCTTGAAGTCGTCGACAGTTATTCCGAGTATCCTGAAGACTGCCTCCCCGAGCGCGACGAAGACAAGGCTTACCGCAAGGGCTGTTATGATCGATTGCCGGATGATCATTTTCCTGCTGTCTTCCTCGATATCGCTTGTGACCGATATAAAAATTGGGAGGACGGCAAATACGTCCATGGCGACAAAGATAGGGATAAATGTCATAGGGAGGTCTT
>QZKC01000033.1 GCA_003599425.1 Nitrospiraceae bacterium
GAAGGAGCTGAGGTTTGCAGTGAGAGAAGGCGGAAGGACCGTAGGAGCAGGAGTTGTGACGGAGGTAGTAGAGTAGCTGGGAGCTTTAAGCTGTTAGCTGTCAGCTTAAGATAAAAACTGAAAAGATAAAAAAGACAAAAAAATGAATGAAAAGATAAGAATCAACTTAAGGGCGTATGATCACAGGCTGCTTGACCAGTCGGTGAAAGAAATCGTAGAGACGGCAAAGAGGACAGGTGCAAGGATATCGGGTCCTGTACCGTTGCCGACAAGGATCCATAAGATCACCGTTCTCAGGTCCACGCATGTGGACAAGAAATCACGTGAGCAGTTTGAAATAAGGACGCACAAGAGGCTGGTAGACATCCTTGACCCGACCCCTCAAACCGTTGATGCCCTTATGAAGCTTGATCTTGCGGCTGGGGTGGATGTAGAGATAAAGTTATGAAAGGCATATTAGCAAAAAAACTTGGAATGACACAGGTCTTCGCTGAAGACGGACGCCTGATATGTGTTACAGTTCTTGAAGCAGGTCCGGCAAAGGTGGTTCAGAAAAAAGAAAAAGATAAAGACGGCTATGAATCCCTGCAGCTTGGCTTTGATGAAATACGTAAAGAGAAAAACGTAACAAAACCCATGCATGGGCACTTTAAAAAGGTCTCTTCCTCGCCATACCGTTTCCTCAGGGAGATAGAGATGGAAGGGTTCAATGCCGGCGACAATGTGACTGTTGATATTTTTTCAAGAGGAGAGAAGGTCTCTGTTATCGGTGTGACAAAGGGGAAAGGCTTCCAGGGAGTTATGAAGAGGCATCATTATAAAGGCGGTCCCGGGTCGCATGGATCCATGTTCAACAGGGCGCCAGGATCAATTGGTTCAAGTGCGTATCCATCAAGAGTATGGAAGAACAAGGGCTTGCCCGGACATATGGGAAACGAACGGGTAACAGTACAGAATATTGAGATCTTCGATATAAAGAAAGACCAGAATGTGATGCTTGTAAAAGGAGCAGTTCCTGGTCCTAATGGCGGATATTTAATTATTAAATCAAATGCGGCTGTTGCCGTAAAGGAAAGCTGATGCCACAGACTGATCTCATAAATAAGGAAAACACGCCAGTAGGCAAAACAGAGCTTCCGGATGATATATTCGGAGTTGAGGTAAATAAGGCATTGCTCTTTGAGGCAGTGCACAATCATCTTGCGAATAAACGCCAGGGCAATGCCGCGACAAAGACCAAAGGACTGGTCAGCGGAGGCGGCAAGAAGCCATTCAGGCAGAAAGGCACGGGCAGGGCGCGGGCTGGCAGCAACAGATCGCCTCTGTGGAGAGGCGGTGGAACCATCTTTGGCCCGCAGCCGAGGGATTATTCCTATAAATTGCCCAAAAAAGCAAAGTGGCAGGCGCTCAGTTCCGCCCTTGCAGCCAAATTCGCGGATAATGAAGTTGTGGTCATTGATGACATATCTATCAAGGAACCTAAAACAAAAGCCATGAAATCCTTACTTCAAAAGCTCGGACTCAGCAATGTGCTGATAATAATACCGGAGAAGAACGAAACCCTCGAACTGGCAGCACGCAATATACCGGGGGTCAATGTTGCGAGAGTGAATGAACTGCATATATATTCAGTCCTTTCACATAATAAACTGCTCATATCAAAGGATGCAGTCGCAAAGATGAAAGAGGCATATATAGGATGAGAAACGTATATGATGTTCTTGTGGGCCCGCTTTTAACGGAAAAGGGGACCATAATGAAAGAAAAGGACAATAAGATATTGTTCAAGGTAGCACGGGATGCGAACAAGATTGAAATAAAAAAAGCGGTTGAAGAAGTATTCAAGGTAAAGGTGGACCGTGTTACCACGATGAACTGCAAAGGCAAAAAGAAACGCATGGGCAAATATGAAGGGAAAAGATCAGACTGGAAAAAAGCTATCGTTGCCCTTAAGGAAGGCGAAAAATTAGACTTTATCGAAGGTGTTTAATTAAAAAGAGGAGTTGTTAGTTTTCAGATGTTAGTTGTTAGTCTAAAAACTAAAAACAAACAACTAAAAACTTACTTAGCTAAAAAATGGGACTGAAAAAATATAAACCAACATCATCAGGCACACGCTTCAGAAGCGGATTTGACTTTGACGAGATCACGGAAAGCAAACCGTACAAGCCTCTCCTCATGCCTTTGAAGAAGACCGGCGGCAGGAACAGCTCAGGCAGAGTTACCGCATGGCAAAAAGGCGGGGGACACAAGAGGGTATACCGGATCATTGATTTCAAGCGTAACAAGATAAATATCCCTTGCACAGTTGAGACCATTGAATACGATCCCAACAGGACTTCACGCATTGCGCTACTGAAGTACCTTGACGGCGAGAGAAGATATATTATTGCGCCGGTCGGTCTGAAAGTGGGAGAAGCACTAATCGCGGGGTCAGATGCCGAGATCAAGACAGGCAATGCTCTTCCCCTTAGGAACATACCGCTTGGTACGGTAATTCACAATATTGAACTACTCCCTGGACAGGGTGGAAAGGTCGCCCGGAGCGCCGGTTCATTCGCACAGCTTGTTGCAAAGGACGACAAGATGTGCCAGGTTAAAATGTCCTCTTCAGAGGTGAGGCGTTTCCCTTCTGACTGCATGGCTACCATAGGGCAGGTCGGAAATGCTGAACGGGAAAACATATCCATGGGCAAGGCTGGCAGAAACCGCTGGCTTGGCAAGAGACCTCATGTCAGAGGGGTTGCAATGAACCCGATCGACCATCCGCTCGGCGGAGGTGAAGGAAAGACCTCAGGCGGCAGGCCGCCTGTTTCGCCATGGGGAAAACCAGAGGGCAAAAAGACCCGGAAGAGCAAGCGTACCAATAACCTGATCGTGAGAAGAAGGAAGTAAGGAGGAAATACTTTGCCGAGATCGCTGAAAAAAGGACCATATGTAGACGCAAAACTGATGAAGAAGATCCACACCATGAACGAGAAGAACGAAAGGAAGGTCTTCAAGACATGGTCACGGAGGTCTACTATAGTGCCGGAATTTATCGGCCATACACTTGCGGTGCATAACGGCAATAAATTCATACCGGTATATGTCACTGAAAATATGGTTGGCCATAAACTCGGAGAATTTTCCCCAACCAGGACTTTCAGGGCACATTCCGGTGAAAAGAAGGAAGCGGCCCCTAAAGGGAAGAAGGATTAGAAAATGGAATCAAAAGCAATATTAAAATATGCGCGGATAGCACCGAGAAAAGTAAGAAGGGTAACTACTCTTGTTCAGGGCAAAAGGGCCGGGGACGCGATGATGAACCTGAAGTTCCTTCCCCACAGCGGGAGCAAGATCCTTGCAAAGGTTCTGAGGTCTGCTATGGCAAATGCAGAGCAGAAAAAGGTGGCTGATCCTGAGTCAATGATGATAAAGAAAGTTATTGTGGACCAGGGCCCAACCATGAAAAGAATGACGACACGCTCAATGGGAAGGGCCGATATCATAAGAAAAAGGATGAGCCATATTACACTGGTTCTTTCTGAGGAATAAATAAAAGCAGTAAGCTGACAGCCGTCAGCCATAAGGAGGTAGACTTTGGGTCAGAAGACAAACCCGATAGGACAAAGACTGGGAATCATAAGATCCTGGGATTCAAAATGGTTTGCAAAGAAAAACTATAAAGAATTTCTTCATGAGGATTTGCATATTCAGAAATTCATAAAGGCAAACCTGTTCCACGCTGGTGTTCCCAAAGTGGAGATCGCAAGAACGGGACAAAAGATCAAGGCTACTATACATACTGCACGCCCGGGCATCATTATAGGGAAGAAGGGCTCTGAGGTCGAGAAATTAAAGAAAGAGCTGGAAGCAATTACTGGAAGAGAAATGAGTATTGATATAAAGGAAATAAGGAAGCCTGAACTGGATGCGCAACTGGTTGCGGAGAACATCGCGCTGCAGCTTGAAAAAAGGGTTGCATTCCGGCGCGCGATGAAAAAGGCGGTCTCTTCATCTCTCCGCTTTGGCGCCCTGGGGATAAAGGTTGCCTGCTCAGGCCGTCTCGCCGGAGCTGAAATAGCGAGGGCCGAGTGGTACAGGGAAGGGAGAGTACCACTGCATACCTTCAGGTCAGATATTGATTATGGATTTGCTGAGGCAAATACTACATACGGCAGGATCGGCGTCAAGGTCTGGATATATAAAGGAGACATCCTGCAGGAGCCGGTGCTGGCATCGTCAGTCGGCGAAGCAACAGCTTAAAACAGAGTAGTGGCGAACGGCCGTTAGCCCGTACAGAGGGATAATTTATTATGTTAATGCCTAAAAAAGTAAAGTTCAGAAAGATGATGAAAGGCCGGTTGAACGGCAAGGCCTATCGCGGTTCCGACGTGTCTTTTGGTGAATATGGCCTTAAGGCAACTGAGCCGGGATGGGTTTCCAACCGTCAGATAGAAGCAGCAAGGGTTGCCATCACAAGACATGTGAAAAGGGGCTGTAAGGTCTGGATCAGAATATTTCCTGATAAGCCGCTGACCAAAAAGCCCGCTGAAACAAGAATGGGAAAAGGCAAAGGAGCACCGGAATCATGGGTTGCCGTTGTGAAGCCTGGAAGAATATTGTATGAGATGTCAGGAGTGACCGAGGCTGTTGCCAAGGAAGCGCTGAGACTGGCTGCGCATAAGCTTTCAATCGGGGTAAAATTTGTGAAGAGGTCAGCATAATATGAAGAAAGTAACTGATTTTAAAGCATTGACGATAGATGAACTGAAGCAGGAGGAGAACAGCCTGAGGAAAGAGCTGTTCAACCTGAGATTCCAGAGGACGACCGGAGAGATTGAAAATCCCATGAGGATCAGGCACGTGAGGAAGGATATCTCACGTATATTGACGATAATAACCGAGAAGTCAAAAGCTAAAAGCTGACCGAAAACAAGGAAGAGAAGATGCCAAAGAAGATCTATACAGGTGAAGTCATAAGCGACAAGATGAAAAAGACAGTGGTAGTTGCCGTTACGCGGCTTGCACAGCACCCGCTGTATAAAAAGACGGTAAGGAAGGTAATAAAGTTCAAGGCGCACGACGAGGAAAATAAGTGCAAGGCCGGCGACCTGGTCACAATAATGGAATCCAGACCTATGAGCAAAGACAAGAGATGGAAAGTTATAGAAATCGTTAACAGAGGGAAAGAATGATCCAGCAGGAAACCGTTCTTGAAGTTGCGGACAATTCAGGCGCCAAAAGAGTTAAATGCATAAGGGTGCTTGGAGGGTTCCACAGGAAATACGCCAGAATAGGCGACAAAATTATTGTAAGCGTAAAAGAAGCCGACCCGAACGGAACGGTGAAAAAAGGCGCTGTTGCAAAAGCAGTTGTCGTGAGGACCAAAAAAGCGGTCCGTAGGCCGGACGGATCATACATCCGGTTTGACCAGAATGCCGCAGTGCTCATAAACGCAGAGGGTGATCCGGTAGGGACACGCATATTCGGACCTGTTGCAAGAGAGCTCAGGTGGAGAGAATTTATGAAGATCATATCTCTTGCACCGGAAGTAATATAAAAAGCTGATAGCTGACAGCGATCAGCTTTGAGCCAAGGAGAAAAAGTGGGATTAGGGATTAAAAAGAACGATACAGTAGTGGTAATAACCGGTGATGAAAAAGGCAAGCAGGGCCGGATCATTGCTGTTCAGGACAAGGGCGCCAAACTGCTTGTTGAACATTTAAATATGATCAAGAAGCATATGAAGCCGAACAAAAAATACTCTCAGGGCGGCATTATTGAAAAAGAGGCGCCGCTTAAAAGATCAAATGTAATGCTCTTGTGCCCCAAGTGTAATAAGCCGACCCGGATCGGCCAGAATATCCTGGAAAACGGGAAGAAGATCCGGGCCTGTAAAAAGTGCGGGGAGGTTATTGAATAATTTTATGGTAAGACTGAAAGAGACATATGTGAAAGAGGTAGTGCCCCGGCTGATGAAGGAGTTCTCCTACGGAAGCGTTATGCAGGTGCCCCGGCTGAAAAGTATTGTTCTGAACGTTGGCATGGGTGAGGCCATACAGGACATAAAACCTCTTGAAGCAGCCGTAAAAGAGCTGGCTACTATCACAGGGCAGGCTCCCGTAATAACAAGAGCGAAAAAATCCATTGCAGGATTCAAACTCCGTGCAGGTATGCCGATCGGATGCAAGGTCACGCTGAGAGGCAAAAGGATGTATGACTTTCTGGATAAGTTTATAAGCCTTGCATTGCCCAGGATAAGGGATTTCAAGGGTGTTTCTCCCAAATCCTTTGACGGCAGGGGTAATTATGCATTCGGAGTGAAGGAGCAGATCATATTTCCGGAGATCAGCTACGACAAGGTTGCCAGTATACATGGAATGGATATCATAATTACTACCACGGCAAAAACCAATGAAGAAGGGAAAGCGCTTCTTCAGTATCTGGGGATGCCGTTCAGGGGTTAACATTAGAACTACGGAGTTAATGTAAAGGAATATCGATGGCAAAGAAGAGTCTCATAATAAAAGCAAACAGGCCCAAGAAATTCAAGGTGCGCGATTATCACAGGTGCAGGTTATGCGGCAGGCCGAGAGGGTACCTGAGAAAATTTGCCCTGTGCAGGATATGTTTCAGAACACTTGCACTAAGAGGTATGATCCCCGGCATTACAAAATCAAGCTGGTAGAGGAGTTTTAAGTATGATTACAGACCCTATTGCAGACATGCTGACAAGAATAAGGAACGCCAACATGGCAAAACTCGAAAAGGTTGACGTGCCTGCATCTAAGATCAAGATTGAGATAACGAAGCTGCTGAAAGAAAAAGGATTTATAAAAAGCTTTAAGGTATTGAGAGACAGAAAGCAGGGCGTCATCAGGATCACTATGAAGTATTTTGATAACAATGAGAAAGCACTTACCGGTTTAAAAAGAGTCAGCACCCCGGGAAGAAGGGTATATGTGGACAAGACAAAGATCCCGAGGGTCATGGGCGGGTATGGAGTAGCCATCCTGTCGACTTCAAAGGGAATTTTTACTGACGAAATCTGCCGCCAGCAGGGAGTTGGCGGAGAAGTCTTGTGCAGCATCTGGTAGAAGACATTGCAGGGACGACCCGGCGGGTCGACCCTGCTACATAAAACAGGAGAAAGAATGTCAAGAGTAGGAAAGAACCCGATACAGATTCCGGGCGGAGTGGATGTAAAGCTGCAGGGCAGCCTTGTATCTGTCAAGGGGCCCAAAGGCGAGCTCAAGTGGAACGTACCAACAGGTATCAATGTATCCATGAAAGATAAGGTGATACACCTTGAGCGTGCAGACGATTCAAAACAGTTGAAGGCATTACACGGCACCTCGAGAAACATCATTGCGAATATGGTGACCGGGTTAAGCGCCGGCTACCAGAGAGTGCTTGACATAACAGGCGTTGGTTACCGTGCACAGGTGCAGGGGAAAAAGATCGTTTTTACTCTTGGATATTCGCATGCGGTGGAATTTCAACTGCCGGAAGGGATAAGCGCTGAGGTCGACAAGAAGCAGACACAGTTAACGCTTCAGGGAACTGATAAACATATGATCGGACAGGTCGCAGCAAATATACGCAATTTAAGGGCGCCCGATATATATAAAGGCAAGGGCGTCAGGTATGCAAATGAATTTATCAAGCTGAAAGTCGGAAAAGCAGGGAAAAAATAACTAACAGCTTACGGCTCATAGCTGATAGCTGAAAGCTAAAAAGAAGAGGTAAATAAAGTTGAGCACAGCAACCAGAGAAGAAAAAAGACAGCTCAGACATGCAAGGGTGAGAAAGAGAGTCTTCGGCACTACTGACAAGCCGAGATTGAATATATTTAAAAGCGTTAACCATATATATGCCCAGATAATTGATGATACTGCCGGTAAAACAATTGTTGCGGCTTCAAGTATCGACAAGGAACTGAAAGGCCGCATCAAGACAGGCGGCAATATAGAAGCAGCAAAACTTGTTGGCGGACTGATCGCCCAAAGGGCGACTGGCAAGGGAATCGGCAAGGTTGTTTTTGACAGAGGCGGATACCTTTACCACGGCAGGGTCAAGGCGCTTGCAGATACAGCACGGGAAGGCGGACTACAATTTTAAATTTCAAATTTCAAATTTCAAATTTTATTTTCTTCTGGAGGTATTGTGGGTAGGATAGACCCTGAGAGTCTTGGTCCATTAAAAGACAAAGTCATATATATAAACAGAGTCGCGAAGGTTGTCAAAGGCGGTAGGCGCTTTTCTTTCAGCGCACTCGTTGTCGTGGGCGATGAAAATGGCCATATCGGTTATGGCAAAGGAAAGGCAGTTGAGGTGCCGGAGGCAATAAGAAAAGCTGTTGAACACGCAAAGAGATCTCTGGTTAAAGTACCGGTTGTGGATGGGACGATACCTCATCAGATCAACGGAGTGTACGGCGCCGGCAAGGTAGTCATATCACCGGGCAGGCCGGGAACCGGACTGATCGCCGGTGGTCCTGTCAGGGCCATTATGGAAGTTGCCGGGGTCAAGAATATTGTAGCTAAATCACTCGGCAGCCGGAATCCGTTCAATACAGTTCGTGCTACCTTGAACGGGCTCCTGAAACTGAAGGATTCTGACAGTGTTCAGAAGAG
Organism: Nitrospiraceae bacterium; assembly: GCA_003599425.1. Taxonomy (GTDB): domain Bacteria; phylum Nitrospirota; class Thermodesulfovibrionia; order UBA6902; family UBA6902; genus SURF-23. The sequence goes on from QZKC01000033.1 coordinate 8,622, forward strand.
AACTGGAAAGAGTGAAGAAGAACAGCAGGGAGCGGCCAATGAAAATGCTTAAGGTAACCCTGAAACGGAGCCTCATCGGCAAGCCTGAAAAACTCAGGAAAGTTGTTCGCGCCCTTGGATTGAGAAAGATCAACCATAGTGTTACCCATAAGGATACACCTTCGATCAGAGGGATGATCCACAAGACCTCTCATCTTGTCGAGGTCAGGGAAGTTGCGGAGGAGTAAATGAAATTATCGGATCTTGCCCCTGCACCAGGGAGCAGAAAAAATAAAAAAAGAGTCGGAAGAGGCTGCGGTTCAGGCCACGGTAAAACATCATGCCGGGGACACAAAGGCCAGAAGGCGAGGACCGGCGGCGGGACCAAGCCCGGGTTTGAAGGAGGGCAGATGCCTTTGCAGAGAAGGCTTCCCAAGAGGGGGTTTACCAATATCTTCCAGAAGAACTATTCCATAGTGAACGTTGGCGAGCTTGAGGGACTTAGTGAGTCCACAATTACGCCTGATATCCTTGTGCGTGAAGGATTAATAAAGAACCTGCAGGACGGGGTAAAGATTCTCGGTGATGGAAATATTACAAAAGCTGTCAAAGTACAGGCGCATGCTTTCAGCGAATCCGCGAAAGACAAGATAACCAAAGCACAGGGCAGCGTGGAAGTAATCAAGTAGTCAACTCGATGGAATAAGACAGAAGCAAGAAGCTGTCATTTCCGCGAAAGCGGGAATCCAGCCCTTCGACAAGCTCAGGGCAAAACAGTTGTCATAGTGAGCTTGTCGAACCATGGATTCCGTGTCAAACCCGGAATGACACATTGATATAACTCAAAAATAATTTTACAGAAACTGTCCATGATTTTCTTTAAATGAGCATTGTCAACGGCTTTCAGAACATCTTTAGAATAGCTGAACTTAAGAGCAGGATACTCTTTACCCTTGCTCTGTTAGCTGTTTACAGAGTGGGCGCGCATATCCCGACACCGGGTATAAACGGAGAGGAACTGAGCAAATTCCTTCTGGCAAAGGGCGGCGCTCTGATGGGATTTTTTGACATGTTCTCAGGGGGCGCTTTGTCGCGGGCAACTATCTTTGCGCTCGGGATCATGCCATACATAAGCGCTTCGATCATCCTTCAGCTTCTAACCATTGTCATTCCAGCGCTTTCAAAACTTGCAAAAGAGGGAGAGAGCGGAAGGAAGGTAATAATCCGCTATACGCGGTACGGAACAGTAGTGATAAGCATTGTACAGTCCCTGGGAATAGCTGTTGGTATTGAAAGCATGAACCAGGGGGCCTTTGTGCAGAATCCCGGGTGGAGCTTCAGGCTCATGACCATGATAACCATGACTTCAGGAACTGCATTTATCATGTGGCTTGGAGAGCAGATCACCGAACGGGGGATAGGGAACGGGATATCCCTTATAATCTTTGCAGGTATTGTTGCGCAGTTCCCGAATGCTATTGTCAGCACTGCATCCCTTATCAGTGCCGGTGAACTGCATATTCTTTTAATGCTTCTTGTGATCGTAATGATGCTGGCAGTTATCGGTATCATTGTATTTATGGAAAGAGGGCAGCGCAAGATCCCTATACAATATGCAAAACGTGTTGTGGGGAGGAAGGTCTATGGAGGGCAAAACACACATCTTCCGCTCCGCGTGAACAGCTCAGGGGTTATTCCCCCGATATTTGCGTCATCGATCTTGAGCTTTCCTGCAACCATTGCCGGTTTCATAGCGATACCCTGGGTGCAGACCCTCTCGAATCAACTTGCTCCGGGCAAAGCAGTATACACAACCCTTTACATCAGTATGATCTTCTTTTTCTGCTATTTCTATACGTCTATTATCTATAATCCGGTTGATATTGCGGAAAACCTGAAAAAACATGGGGGATTTGTCCCCGGTGTAAGGCCTGGCCAGAAGACGTCTGATTACATCTATCATGTTCTGACGCGTATCACATTCGGCGGAGCCTTATATCTTGCCGCTGTATGTATTTTGCCTGATATCTTGCAGAAATATTTTAATGTGCCCTTTTATTTCGGCGGGACTTCCGTTCTTATTGTAGTCGGCGTGGGACTCGATACGATTTCCCAGATCGAATCCCATCTTGTAACGCGCTCATATGAAGGTTTTTTGAAAAAAGGAAGGATCCGGGGCAGAAAAAGCTGATACGTTTTACCTTGATCATTGATAATTCTAAAGTCACAAGATGAAATAAAGAGGATGGCGGAATCCTGTCTGATTGTGGCGAAAGTCCTTGAAGGAATAAAAAAGGAAGTTCATCCGGGAATTAAAACTGCCGAACTTGACAGGTATGTTGAATCATTTATTGTTTCCCGGGGAGCACGGCCGGCCTTCAAGGGGTACAGAGGATATCCGGCAAGCGTTTGTACTTCCATAAACGAGCAGGTCGTTCATGGAATCCCTTCTTCGATACAGTTGAATGAGGGAGATATAGTAAGCCTCGATATAGGCGTATATTACCGGGGATTTTACGGTGACGCGGCACTGACTTTGCCGGTGGGTAAGGTCAGTCATCAGGCTGAACGACTTCTTGCAGCTACAGAGATGGCGCTGTACCTTGGGATAGAGAAGGCAGTACCCGGCAACAGACTTTTTGATATCTCTGCAGCCATACAGAGGTGCACGGAGGAAGAAGGTTTTTCGGTGGTCAGGAATTTTGTGGGCCATGGTATAGGGAGAGAACTCCACGAGGAACCGCAAATTCCCAATTTCGGAAAGCCCGGGCAAGGACCTGAGATCAGGGAAGGCATGACCCTCGCCATAGAGCCTATGGTAAATGCCGGCGGATGGGAAGTGGTTATACTGGATGACGGATGGACAGCGGTCACAAAAGACCGGAGCTTATCCGCCCATTTTGAGCATACAATAGCAATTACAGGAGACGGAAACGTTATCTTGACTAAACAATAAAGAATAATTATAATTATTAGTTCTGAATGCCCAAAGAAGAGGCCATAGAGGTACAAGGTACGATTGTCGAGAACCTGCCGAATGCAATGTTCAGGGTTGAACTTGAGAACGGACAGCAGATTCTGGCATATGTCTCGGGTAAGATGCGCATGCACTTCATAAAAATATTGCCCGGAGATAAGGTGACCGTAGAGCTTTCTCCTTATGACCTCACAAAAGGCAGGATCACGTACAGATTCAAATAGGCGTTCAAAACATATATGAGGAGTGAAAATGAAAGTGCGTTCATCGGTAAAGCCGATCTGTACAAAGTGCAAGATCATAAAAAGACAGGGAGTGGTCAGGGTCATCTGCGCCAACCCGAAACACAAACAGAGGCAGGGATAAGTTTTAAAGGGGCGGACGGCCGTAAAGAAGCTCTTAATAACATAGAGGAGAAATAAAGTGAGAATCGCAGGAGTTGATTTACCAAACAAGGAGAGGGTGGAGATATCACTTACGAGGATTTATGGTATCGGTAGAAATACCGCACGTGAGATCCTGCAGGAAACAGGTATCGATCTCAACAAGAAGGCAAAAGACCTTACGGACGAAGAGGGAGTAAAGCTCAGAGCCGTTATTGACAGGGACTATAAAGTGGAAGGGGATCTCAGGCGTGAGATCTCAATGAACATAAAGAGGCTTCAGGATATCGGCAGCTATAGAGGGATGAGGCATAAGCTAAAACTTCCGGCAAGAGGGCAGAGGACAAAGACCAATGCACGCACGAGGAAGGGGCCCCGGAAATCTGTCGGCGGCATGAAGAAGAAGGGAGTATAGGAAGTAATGGCTCAGAAGAAAAAAGGCGGCAAGAAGGAAAAAAAGACAGTACATGTAGGTGAAGCATATATCCAGGCATCATTCAACAATACGATAATAACCATAACCGACCAGAACGGTAATGTTATAACATGGTCTTCGGCTGGGGCACAGGGATTCAAGGGTTCGCGGAAAGGGACCCCTTATGCTGCCCAGATAGCTGCCGATGTAGCAGCCAAAAAAGCGATTGGAATGGGAATGCGCCGGATAGATGTATTTGTAAAAGGTCCCGGTTCAGGGAGGGAATCCGCGATAAGGGCCCTACAGGCAGCAGGACTTGAAATTAATCTCATCAAGGACGTTACTCCTGTTCCTCATAATGGCACCAAACCCCCGAAAAGGAGAAGAGTATAGTGGCACGGTATAAGGACGCGCTTTGCAGGTTATGCAGAAGAGAAGGTGAGAAACTGTTTCTGAAAGGGGACAGGTGTTATACGGACAAATGCGGAGTTGAGCGAAGAAAATATGCGCCGGGCCAGCACGGCCAGAGAAGGAAAAAACTTTCTGACTATGCGTTGCAGCTCAGGGAAAAACAGAAGGCGAAAGAGATATACGGAGTTCTTGAAAAACAGTTCAAACGGTGCTTTTACCAGGCTGAGAGGAAAAAAGGTGTTGCGGGAAGCAATCTCCTCCAGATCCTGGAGAGCCGGCTGGACAATGTTGTATACCGTCTTGGGTTTGCGTCAAACCGCAGACAGGCACGGCAGCTCGTATTGCACGGCCACTTTACCGTCAATGACAAGCGGGTGACTATCCCTTCTTATTTAGTGCGTATCGGCGATACGATAGGACTGAAGGAAGCGAGCAAAAAGCTGAGCATCATTGAGGAGAATATCGCCAAGATGGAGCATCGGGGGATGCCCTCATGGATGCAGATGGACACAGCCGGACTGAAGGGCAAGATACTAAATGTACCCGAAAGAGAAGATATTGAACTGCCGGTTCAGGAACAATTGATCGTTGAATTATATTCTAAATAACTATGAGCTGTCTGCCACAGGGTGACGGCTGTTTTTAAAGGAGGTTTAATGGATCTCAAGAAAAAGGGCTTTCAATTACCCGATAATATTTACTTTGATGCTGAAAGCCTTACAAATACTTACGGCAAGCTCCATGCCGAGGCTTTTGAGAGAGGATTCGGGACAACAGTAGGTAATGCGTTAAGGAGGGTTCTGCTTTCATCCATTGAGGGTGCAGCCGCTACTTCCATACGGATACCTGGTGTGCTCCACGAATTCTCCACACTTAATGGCGTGAAGGAAGATGTGGTTGATATCGTTCTGAACATAAAACAGTTGAGGATGAAACTCCACGGAGATGAACCAAGGACGATCACGGTCAGTTTTAAAGGGCCGGGAGAGGTAAGGGGAAAAGATATAGACACGAAGGCGCAGGTCGAGATACTCAACCCCGAACAGCATATTGCGACGGTTGAGAAGAATGTAACTTTTACTATGGAAATTAACGTGGAAAAGGGCAAGGGATATGTCACCGCTGACATGAACAAAAAACAGGACCAGGCCGTTGACACTGTTACAATAGATTCGATTTTTACACCCGTACAAAAAGTGAACTTCTGGGTTGAAGGTGCGAGGGTTGGACGCTCAACCGATTATGATAAGCTTGTCATGGAGGTTTGGACAGATGGCAGCGTCACTCCGCAGAGGGCAGTAACGCAGGCTTCTGACATCCTCATGGAACACCTTTCTCTATTCTCCCTGGATGAGGAACCGGAGGCTGAGCCGGTTATGGCAGCTTCAGAGGAAGCCGGGGAGAATGATCCTGAGCCGCGTGTTGAAGATTATGAGTACGAATATGACCCTGCGGTAATAAACGATAATCTCCTGAAGAGCGTGGAAGAGCTGGAATTATCGGTGCGTTCCTATAATTGCCTGAAAAATGCGAATATCCGTACGATCGCAGAGCTCGTTCAGAAATCAGAACAGGAAATGCTGAGGACAAAGAACTTTGGGCGTAAATCGCTCAATGAGATAAAGGAGCTCATCCTGGCAATGGGACTGCATTTCAACATGCGGATAGACCCTGAGGAACTCGAGAAACTGGCAAAAGCAAAGAGGTCGGCAAATGCGTCATAAAGTTGCAGGCAGAGGATTTGGAAGGAACACTCACCAGAGGAAGGCGCTTCTGAGAGGGCTTGTAACGTCTTTGTTCGAGCACCTCAAAATTGAAACTACGCTGGCCAAAGCCAAAGAAGCAAAAAAACTGGCAGAACGGGTCATCACTCTCGGAAGGAAGGGCGATCTCCATGCAAGAAGAGTTGCGATCTCCTACATTCCTAATAGCAAAGTGATCGCTAAACTGTTCAGCGATATTGCTCCCAAGATCACAAGGACCAGCGGTTACCTTCGTATCGTGAAAACGCGCTTCCGCGCCGGGGATAACGCTTCAATGGCGATCCTTGAATTTGCGGATTATGACCTGTTGAAGGGCGAGCCAAAGGAAGAAAAGAAGGCAGGCAAAAAGAAAGCGAAGGAAACAAAGAAAGAAGAAAAGTAGTTTCTTTGACACAATAGATATTCGAGAGGCGTTCCTTATTACAGGAACGCCTCTTTTTTGTGTGTATCAGAAAGTCCAATTGTTACAGGGAGCATATCCTGTATGATACGAATTCAGTATGCCGGCACTATCGAATATCCCCTGGCCTGATATCCAATCAGGGATATCCAGCCGTTGCCAACATGGGTGATCTCCGGCAATATTGTCGCAGGGTCTACGCCGAGAAATTTGGCGGCAAATATGCATACTTCCATTTTTATTCCATCCTTTGACATTTTGGTTACTTTGTCTGCTATTTCATGCATAACCTTCTGGTCTTCAGGAGAAAATCCTTCCTGTTTACTTGAGATGAGCTTTACGGACGGACCAATAAAGGCGATCACAAATTCCGGCTTCTCAGTAATGGCCCGTATGCTTTTGTCCTGAAACGTCTGGTATATGAGATCAAGATGCGCTGCTGCGCTTTTCGGATCGCCTATCCTGAAATCAAATATAGCCTTGACGGACGTGAGCCCATTGAGGGCTTTGTATTCTTCAGCGGGTACAGTACCTGCTGAAATAAAGAGCAGGCATAATGAAACAAGCAGGCATTTCTTCATTATTTTTGATTTTGTTTTCATTTATGTATCCTCCTCGCACTTCTGGTCTGATGGTTAATTTCTTTTTAAATCTAATATCACGCTTGCCGCTGTGTGTCAAATATTAATTTTCAGCATGCAGGAACTTTTCAGACTGTTTGAGTCTTGGTTTGAACTGATCTCATTATGATAATTCAACAATTCTCAGGCAGATAATTAAGCGAGACAATTAGGGAGATGACTTAAGTTATAAAAGTAGAGAGCCGAATAGAAAGCAGCATAAAAGGTAAAAAAATCGTACCACTGAAGCTTTGATTAATTATTAATATGTCGAAACCGAGTATAAGAACAATAACTGTCAGGAGCATGGTCAACTTTCTGCTGCTGGCATCTGTTATTTTACTGATAATCATAGGGATCGGGTTCAGGGTCATATCTTACAATGTTATCAAAAGCAAGACAGTCGCCATTTCTGAAGTCATAATCGCCGGACTAACCTCTCATATGAAGGCTGGAATCATGGACAAGAGGGATTATTTTCTGGAAGAAATAAAATTTTTACATGAGGTTGAAGACGTGGCGCTTATACGTTCATCAGGGGTGTCCGGACAGTTCGGATCCGGTTACGAGATAGAGCGGGAAATGAATCCGGAAACAAAAAAAGTTTTCGAAACCCGGGAACCTGTATTCATCATGAATGAATTTAACATCAATCCGCATGTCCGTGCGTATATCCCCTATATTGCCACGAGGGAAGGTAAATTGAACTGCCTGGAATGCCATGATGCCCGTGAGGGCGAGGTGCTCGGCGCAGTAGATATCACGCTTAACCTGACCGCATACAGAAATCTGGCATTGGGCATAATGATCGCAATTACCGTGCTCTCGACTGTCTTTGTCATTCTTATTTGCATCAATACCTTCAAGACAGTACAGAGGCATATAAAGGAGCCCCTTGAGCATCTGATGGTAAAGGCAAAGGATGCATATTTCAGCCAGATACCATTAGAACCTGATGTATTTGAGAGTCTCGAATTCGACGACATCGCCAGAAAGTTCAATATGTTCAATACCGCAGTCCTGGCAAATCAGTCCCTGATCAAGGAAAAGAACCTGGAACTGCTGGCAATGAATGATGAAATTGAAGACACTCTCAAAGAGACTGTTTTTACAATGGGAGTTGTTGAGGAGCAGAGATCAAAAGAAACCCGTGATCATACAAGGCGGGTCAGCCGCTATTGCAATTTCCTCGCTACAAAACTCGGCCTGTCTGAAAGAGATATCTACCTTATTGCTGCCGCTTCTCCTCTTCATGATATAGGAAAGCTGGGTATACCTGATTCGATCCTGTTCAAGCCGGGAAAACTGACTGATGATGAGTTTGAAATAGTGAAGAACCACTCAGGAATAGGTTACGCGATGCTGCTGCATTCCAGCCGTGACATATTGAAGGCAGCAGCGATCATAGCTTATCAGCATCATGAGAAATGGGATGGCACAGGTTATCCTCAGGGGTTGAAGGGAGAAGATATCCATATTTACGGGAGGATTATAGCGCTTGCGGATGTATTCGATGCCCTGACCTCTGACAGAATATACAGGCCTGCGTGGGATGATTCAGATGTGATTAGCTGGATACACAGGGAAAGGGGTAAACACTTTGAGCCGGCCTTGGTCGACATATTTATGCAGAATCTTAACGCGTTTTTTGAAATAAAAGAGAATTGCACGGGTTCGAAAGACAATAAATGCAAGGTTGATGTATGTGGAGACGTGGAAACTACGCCGGCAACCGATTCCTAAGTATCAATAAAATACTCTTTTTACTCTATGGCCTATTGAGGTAAGGACTTCATACGGTATGGTGCCGGTTTTGGCGGCGATATCTGCTGCGGTGATATTTTCTTTCCCCTGTTCGCCGATCAGAACAACTTCAGTGCCTTCTCTAACACCGGGGATGTCTGTTACATCAACCATGATCGTATCCATGCAGACTCTTCCCGCAATCGGAGCACGCTTTCCTTTTACAAGCACTTCACCAGAGTTCGAAAGCTTTCTGTCATACCCGTCTGCATATCCTGCAGGTATCGTGGCAATGATGCTCTTCCTTTTTGTGACAAAAGTCCTCGCATAACTTATGGGAGTGCCGGCAGGGACTTTTTTGATCATGAGTATGCTGCTTTTGAGACTCAGGACAGGCCTGAGATTATCTGCCTTTGAGATGCCATACCCATACAGCATGATTCCGGGTCGCACCATATTCATATGTGCGCCGGGCATGCTCAGAACAGCAGCGCTGTTGGCAATATGAGCATATTTGAAAGTTATCTTCTTTCTGCTGAGGTCTTTCCTGAGTGAAACAAATGCGCTTAATTGATGATTGGCGAATTCCTTGTCCTGAAGGTCTGCATCTGAAAAGTGGCTCATAAGGCCTTCGGGAGCAAGATTTGGCAGAGCAGTGATTTTTAATATTTCACTGTATGCTTTATCCAGGGTCAGGCCGATGCGTCCCATCCCGGTGTCAACCTTGATATGTATTGAGATAGTCCGCTTCAGCTTGCGTGCTGCGGCAGAAAATTTCTTCGCAGCGTGGAGGTCAAATATAACAGGCGTTAGGTTATACCTGAAGCATTCGTCGATATTATCTTTGTCAAAGAACACGAGTATGGGGACATTGATACCGGCTTCTCTGAGACGGATAGCTTCACCTGTAAAGGCTACGCCGAGGAGAGGGACACCGAGGCTGATGAGGTGTTTTGCAATTTCAACTGAGCCGTGGCCATAGGCATTTGCTTTTACGACCGCGATCATATTCCTGCTGCCGGTTTTTTTTCTGACGATCCCGAGATTATGGGCCAGCGCTTTCAGATCAATTTCAGCAAAGGTCTTTTGGGACAGCACTTATGACTTGCTTTCTTTATTTGCCTCTGAGCCTTCTGCCTTGTTCTTTGGTGTTACGTCGATCTCATGAGGTTCTGAAGATGCTTTCTTGAAGTTCTTTATCGCTTCTCCAATCCCTTTCCCTATCTCAGGAAGCCTTGTAGCACCAAAAAGGATTACCACAATTACCAGGATTATTATTAATTCCGTTGCTCCAAGCCCGAACATGTTTTCCTCCTTGCCACGCTTTTTTTAAATTTTGATCTGTCCCGGGGACTTAAATAAAGCTCTATATCCTCGGGCGTATTCAGGTTTATAAAGGACCGTGCCTCCGGGTCGGCGCCTTTTATGCACTCTGATGTGATATATTTTACTCTTTTATCGTGATTAAGTAAAAAATCTTTTATGCTCTTCTTTCCGCTCAGGACAAACCGCTCGAGCGAGCCCATGATTTTGTTTGAATAAAATGCGAAGAGCGGTTCTGCTTTATAGTGTATAAGAGGAACTACGGCATGGTATATCCCTTCACCAGATACGGCATCAAAACTGCCTGCACTGGACTTCTTTATGATATCGAGGCATGCAGGCGTGTACCGCTCATCTGCCATATACCGGATAAGAGCGGGGCGGATAAAAGGCATGTCGCAGGCAGAAACAAAGATCCACTCATGTGACGCATTCAGCAGTGCGGTGAACACCCCGGTCATAGGCCCCCGGGTATTGTGGGCATCGCCCAGGAGGGGCACGCCGAGATGAACATAGAGTTCTGGCTGGTTGGTGACAATGAAGACCTCTTTGAAGAGCTGTTTCAGGGTTTTGACATTCCTCTCGATGATCTTTTTGCCCTCTACCTCAATGAAGCCTTTCAGTACAGGCATCCTTTTATTTTCTCCGCCTGCGAGAATGACGCCGGTGCAGTCTTTTAAGAAAGTATGTTTCATGGGATACTGAACTCCTGACTCAGGCAGGGCATGCCAGATTCAAAAATCCATAATTCGATGAATATAATAAAGTTGTTTCGTATTTTCTTATCTTCTGTTATACCACATTTTCCTGCTTTCAACATCTGCATTTTTGGTATCGAGATGTAGTTTTCATCCGGTATGCCCTGCCACCTATCTGGACCCTATTTTACGCAGTATTTTGATGAACTCGTCTACCACGAGGTTAACGCTGACTTCGCTCTTATCTATCATATTTTTTATGACAACCTGCTTGTTCTTCAGTTCATCTCCCCCAAAAACGACAACGTTTTCCGCGCTGATGCGGTTTGCCTTCCGCATCTGGCTTTTGAGAGATGCACTCTCATAATTTGATTCAACCCATAGCCCGCGTGTGCGCAATTCTTCAGCGATCAGGAAAGCTTTTTCAGCAGCTTCCTGATTGAGCGGGCAGATAAAGAGTTCAGGGCCTGATGCAGTGTCACTGCTTTTTAAGAGAGGAATGATCCTTTCCATTCCCATGGCAAAACCAATACCGGGCGTTGGGGGGCCTCCGAATTCGTCTACGAGCCCGTCATATCTTCCTCCTGCTGCGACCGCCTTCTGGCTGCCCAGCGATTCACTGGTCACTTCAAACGCTGTCTTGGTGTAATAGTCAAGCCCTCTGACGAGGTTGGGGTTTACCGTATGGGGGACTTTCAGGAGATCAAGGTTATGTTTCAGGCTGTCAAAATGGGTTTTACATTCGGCGCACAGGTAATGCAGCACAGGTGGGGAGCCTTTCCGTGCGGTGATGCATTCCGGCACCTTGCAGTCAAGTATCCTCAGGGGGTTCAGTTCATACCTCCTCTGACAGTCGCTGCAGAAACTGCTTAGCCTGTCTCCCAGAAAATCCCTCAGCGCTTCGCGGTACGCAGGCCTGCATCCCTTGCATCCTATGGATGTGAGCTCAAAATTCAGCCCCTCAAGGCCTATACCGTGAAGGATCCGTGCAAGCATTGAGATGATTTCAGCATCAAGCCTGGGATCTTCAATACCCATTGCCTCTGCGCCAATCTGGTAAAACTGCCGGTATCTGTAGGCCTGTGGACGTTCATACCTGAACATCGGTCCCATATAGTAAAATTTTTGCGGAGCAGGATTGTTATGGAGATGGTGTTCAACATATGCCCGGACAAAAGATGCAGTGCCTTCAGGCCGAAGCGTTACGCTCCTGCCTCCCTTGTCCTGAAAGGTGTACATCTCTTTCTCGACAATATCTGAGGTCTCGCCGATGCTCCTGATAAAAATGTCCGTAGATTCGAGGATCGGAAGCCGTATCTCCTGGTAGCCGTAGGCCCTGAAGATGTCCCTTGCTGTTGCTTCAATATGCTGCCAGGCCCTGATCTCAGGCGGCAGTATATCCTGAAGCCCTTTAAGGGTTTTATACTTCATTCGGTGTTTCCGCCTCGCGCTCCTTGTCAAATTCCAGCATTCTCATGTGGCTTTCGATCAACCGCTTTATCTCCTCCTTGAAATGCCTTCGTATCCCCTTCAGGTCCGTGATATCCTCATGGATCTTTACAACTTTATCCTGAGCTGTCCTGATCAATTCTTCACTCTTCAGTTCAGCCTCTTTGATGATGAGGTCAGCGTCTTTCTTTGCAGTATTCCTGTATTCTTCAACCATCTGCTGGGTGCTGACCAGGGTATCCTTCAGCGTGGTTTCAATATTTTTATATTCCTTCAACTGCTTTTCGTACCTGCGCGACTCTTCTCTCATGTTGGCGTTCTCCCTCAGGAGTTCTTCCATCTCTTCCCGGACAAGTTCAAGGAATGAATCGACCTCCTCCATGTCAAATCCCCTGAAGCGGGTTGCGAACTGTTTTTGCTGGATATCAAGCGGTGTTATTCTCATGCTGCCTCCAAAGAAATTGATTGAAATTGTGATTTTTTATATTTTATTCTCTCTTACTTCATTCGTGCGCCCATATCAAAGAGCGATGCCACGATAAAATGTTTGATGAACATAATGATAAGAATGACTATCAGGGGCGAAATATCTATGCCCATTGCTATCCCTATCTTTCTCCGTAGCGGCCTGAGAACAGGGTCTGTTACTGAATGGAGGAACCGCACAATCGGATTGTAGGGGTCCGGATTCACCCAGCTTAAGAGCGCTGAGATAATGATCATCCACATGTAAATCGTTAATATGGTATCAAGTATATATCCTGCTGCGGTAAAAAGGTTGCCGAATATGAACATATCAGACCTCGATTCCGGTTTTTGGTTTGTTGTCAATCATTTTTTCTCCCTAATTCTTCTGCCCTGTTTTTTGCAGCTGCCAGTGCAGTGTTTACAGTATCCTGAAGCCCTTTTTCTCTGAAAGAGTTCAGTCCTGCCGCGGTCGTTCCGCCCGGGGAGGTCACCATTTCCCTGAGCTTTGCTGGCGGCATGCCGGCCTCCAGCAGGCTTGCCGTACCTATAGCGGTCTGCACAGCAAGTGTTGACGCGGCATCTTCACTCAGTCCTAATCTGACACCCGCTTCAGTCAGTGCTTCTATGAAGAAGGCTATAAAGGCGGGCCCGCTGCCTGATAGGGCTGTCACTGTGTTCATGTATTTCTCCGGCAAGACAATGAGTTCGCCGATAGACATGAAGATTTCCCTGACCGCAGCCATATCCGTATCGGAAAAACACTCGCAAAGAGACATGACAGTCATGCCTTTTTGTACCAGCGCCGGGGTATTGGGCATAACACGGACCAGTTTTTTTGTGTTCAGTTTTGATTGCAGATACGAAAGCGTAATTCCTGCGGCAATGGAGACTACGGTCTTGTCCTCAGTGATATCAGGGCTTATTTCATTCAGTACGGCTTCCATGTTCTGGGGTTTAACCGCAAGGATTATTATACTGCATGCAGAAGCGACTTCAGTGTTGGAGGAAGTTGTTCTTACCCCATATGTCTTCTCAAGAAAGTCTCTCCTGTCTTTCCTGGGCTCAGAAACAAGGATTTCTTCCCTTGCCCCCTGCCCCTTGCCCCGTATTCCTTTAATAAGGGCTTCCGCCATATTGCCGCCGCCGATAAAACCTGTTATCATTGAGTCCTCTCTCCGAATAACGCCGTTCCCACTCTCACCATGGTCGCGCCTTCCTCGATCGCAACCTCGAAATCATGTGACATGCCCATGGAAAGTTCAGGCAGACTGAAACCTGCTTTTTCAACATCATCTCTCATTTGCCTCAGTCTCCTGAAATAGGGCCTTGTCATTTCAGGGTCTTCAAAATAAGGCGGCATTGTCATGAGGCCTTCAAGGGCAAGATGTTTCATCTCCGAGATGCTTCGTATCAAACTCATCACGTCTTTTTCTATTGTCCCGTGTTTTGCTGTCTCATCAGAGAGCTTAACCTGCACCAGCACTCTCTGCACCTTTCCGTGCTTTTCTGAATGTATATTTATTTCTTTAGCGAGTCCGGTTGAGTCTACAGTTTGAATAAGGTCAAATAAACGTACGGCATATTTTGCCTTATTCTTCTGTAAATGTCCTATCAAATGCCATTCCACCTCAAAATTTGAAATTTCAAATTTCAAATTTGAAATTTTCCTCTGCGCTTCCTGAACCCTGTTTTCACCCAGTATCAAAATGCCGCGGCTGACCGCTTCAGCAATTTTCTGCAGGCCGACTGTCTTGGTGACGGCGACAAGTTTTATATCCTGAGGATCTCTTTTAGCCTTAGCAGCCGCGTTGCAAATCCGCTCCCGAATTGCCGCAAGATTTTCCGGAATCCCCATTGTATAAAAGCCTAACATTTTTGTTTTTTTATTCGCAACATGAGTAAGTAGAGTGTAGAGAGCAGAAAGTAGAGAGAAAGGATGGGGCGCAGTTATCTCTCTACTCTTTACTTTCTACTTTCTACTTTGTTTGTGGTATCATTTTACCATGAACAGGGGCAGGATACTGGTAGTCGAGGATGAAAAAAAGATCTCTGAAATTGTAAAGGCGTATCTCGAAAAAGAAGGTTTTACCGTTACGGTCGCTCAAACCGGACAACAGGCGATTTCCCGGCTAAAAGACAAATTCGACCTGATCATACTGGACCTAATGCTTCCTGATATGGATGGAGAAGACATATGCCGGACGATCCGGGAGGATTCGGATGTGCCTATCATCATGCTGACCGCAAAGAGCGAAGAAGATGACAGGATACAGGGACTTGGCATAGGCGCTGATGACTACGTAGTGAAGCCCTTCAGTCCGAGAGAGGTCGTGGCCCGGGTAAAGGCATTGCTGCGCAGAGCGAAAGGGGCGAAGGAAAACATCAGCTTTAATAGGGGCGACCTCGTTATTGACTCTTTCCGTTTCGAAGTGAAGAAAAGCAAGTCACCTGTAACATTGACTCCGACAGAGTTCAAGCTCCTGCAGTGTCTCGCTGAACATCCGGGACAGGTATTTTCGCGGCTGCAGCTTGTCAACATCATTCTCGGATATGATTTTGAAGGTTACGACAGGACGATAGACGCACACATAAAGAATATCCGCCACAAGATCGAAAAAGACCCCAAAAAACCTGCGTATATCAGTACAGTCTACGGAGTAGGATACAGATTTGCCGGTCAGCCTGATGAGGACTAAGCTCTTTTCCGCATTCATATTCATAATAGCTCTCGCACTTCTCTCAAATATTGTTTTTGAACGGCTCATCATGAAGGACTTTGACGAATACGTCAACGGCACCAAAGAGGACCATATCTACTGGATACTCGCATCAATAGAGGGCAGCTACAAAAACGATGCATGGGACCACCGGTCGCTTCATGAAACGCTTCACTGGGGTTTAATGCTCGGTTTTGAAAGCTATCTTGAAGACGATGCAGGACGCAGGATACTCTCATCCACTGATGTCATATTCTCGATGGATTCCTACATGCTGCACAGAATGAATTCATTCCTCAAGCTGCCTTCCGGAAAGGGAGGTTTCCACTGGTATCCTCTATATATAAAGGGCCGTGAGATCGGTAAGCTGTATGTAAGGCCTCTGGAAAGAGTCGGCACTATTCCTCTAAAAGAGGAAGTTTTCAGAAAACGGGGAAAGAAGTTCCTGGTCATATCCTTTTTGATAGCCGGGGCTGGTGCTTTAGCCCTCTCGGTCCTGTTCGCGGTATTCCTTTCCACGCCGGTCCGGCGGCTGACTGCTGACGCTGAGAAAATAGCCAGGGGCGACTTTTCCGTAAGGAAACCCAAGACGCACCGCAGGCTGAAAGATGAGATCGACAGACTGACTGAATCGTTTTTTTATATGGCCGAAGCCCTGAAAAGAGAAGACCTTTTGAGAAAGCACCTCACTTCCAATATTACACATGAACTAAGGACCCCGTTGACGATCATCAGGGGCAACCTTGAGGCGATTGACGACGGGGTGATCTCTGATCCGGATGCAGTTATAAAGAACATACATTCAGAAGTGCAGAGGATGGTCTCCCTTGTTGAGGGGATTGAGGACATAACAAGGGCCGAAGCGAGCTTCTTCAAGAGAGGAGAAAAGGAGTGGATACATCTGAATGAGTTTGTCGAGTCTGTAGCAGAAAGCATGAGAAAGCTCATTGAGGAAAAGGGGCTTTACCTGATCACCGGCGGCCCTTCAATAACGGTCAGCACATATCCGGAGAAACTTCATATAATCCTGAAGAATCTGCTTGCGAATGCGTTCAGATATACGGGCGAAGGGGGGATCACTGTGCGGTGGGACAGGTATTCGCATGACCAGGATGAAGGTTTTTTTGTCTCGGTCGAAGATACCGGAAAAGGAATTGAACAGGAAAATATTTCTAAAATATTCGAGAGATTTTATAAGGGTGAAGAATCCGGGGGCAAGGGACTGGGGCTCGCTATTGTTAAGGAACTTGTCGGAGTCATAGGAGGAAAGATCGAGGTTGAAAGCGCTCCAGGCAGAGGGTCCAGGTTTACAGTTATATTCTGATTTCACATTTTCTTCAATTTTATGTGTTACGGTATAATAGTTCTATGAGGAGAGAATGAGATCGATGATTTTTCCTGTAGTTATTGTTTTTCTGCTGCAGTTAACTGCCCTTGATGCTTTTGCATGGTCTGAGGGAACCCCTGTTACACCCTATGGCGATTTTTGCCCCCAATGCGGCAAATACGGAACCTGCAATACTATCATGACCAATTACGATGCAGAGAAAGCTTTGAAAGATTATTACGACAGGAAAGAGCTTGAGGTAGAAATACAGGATGCAGGCGAGAGATTCATAAAGGCCCGGATACATGATGCGCAGGGGATCGTGGACATCATTATTTTCGACCGCAGGACCGGCAGGATCAGGTCGATCTATTGAGGAGAATTCTGAAATGGGACAGAAAAAACATAAGACGACCGCAAAGGCCAAGGTTTCAGAAAAGAAAAAAATATATTTTCCTGGATAGCCGGGTTTATTGCCGTGACAGTTGTTATGCTGGCGGTAACTGGAAGACTGCCTTTCCCGGTCAGTCCTGGTCAATCAGGAGGCGGACCAACTGTTTCATATCTTCATTGTCCCACTCTCTGTAACCAAGAGCTGCACCCACCAGATTGCCGCGGGAATCGATTATGAACTTCATAGGGGTCGAACGTACGCCGTACAGGGCGCTGACTTCTCCTTTTTCATCGAGGAGGTTCTCAAACGTAAGCCCGTGCTGTTCTACTAATTTTTGTACGGTATCTGCGGGTTCCTCGATATCAATGCTCAGGATGGCAAAATCTTCTCCTTTAAAGCTCTGGTTGAGGGATTCCAGGGAAGGCAACTCCTTCCTGCACCATGGTCACCATGTGGCCCAGAAACTCAGGAGGACAGCTTTTCCGCGATACTCGCTCAGGCGCACTTTCTTCCCCGTTACGGTGGCGAGTTCAAAGTCAGGGGCTGCGGTGGGCTCGGTAATGTGCTGCATGTTCAAAGATGCCATGTGGCTGGCGATTGCATCTTTATCCTTTGACGATCCTGCTACTTTCGCTTTCCTGTCTTCTGTGCATGCAAACAGGACAGGCACAACGAAAAAAAGTACGATGATGTTTCGTAACATTGATAGATAGTTCATAATATATTTATTCTGTTTGTATATAAATGCGGGCCGCAAATTATATTGGTTAATTAAATATGTAAATTCAGAAATAGTATATCATAAAAATTTACTGTGAAAAAGATGCCTTTTTCCCATCGTCTGTGATTGACCTCAAAATGTATCTTTGTTACTATGTAAAAGCATGACAAGAAAAACACTTTTTATTATTTTTCTTCTGGTCTTCCTGGTTTCGGCGTGTGCCCATACCGGCAAAAAAGCCGTGACGGAAAAAGAAAGCCAGATGTACAGCGAAGTCCTTCCGAACGGCCTCAAGGTCTTTGCGCTGAAAGATGAGAACGCCCCGCTGGCAGTTTTTCAGATATGGTACAATGCCGGTTCGATCCATGAACAGGTGGGAAAGACAGGGCTCAGTCATCTTCTTGAGCACATGATGTTCAAGGGAACATACAAATATGGCCCCAAGGAGTTTTCAAAGATCATCAGCCGGGCCGGCGGTATTGACAACGCAGGCACGAGCAGGGATTATGTTTTCTATCACCAGAAGCTTGCGCCGGACAAACTTTATCTTTCCATCGAGCTTGAGTCGGACAGGATGCGCAATCTGGTCATGGACCCGCAGGAGACCCTTGCAGAAAGGGATGTTGTGATGGAAGAGCGGAGGATGCGGTATGAAGATGATCCTCAGAGCTCTGTGTATGAAGAGGTTGTGTCCACTGCATACAAGAATGTCCCGTACCGGTGGCCGGTCATCGGATGGATGGAAGACCTGAAAAGGATAACGAGGGACGATCTTTATTCATATTACAGAAAACATTATGTCCCGAACAATGCAATGATCATCGTAGCGGGAAATATAAATGTCAATGACGTTATGGCAAATACCAGAGATAAATTCGGAAGCATTCCCCGGGGAATGGAGATACTCAATCCTGATGTCGGAGAACCTGAACAGTCCGGAGAAAGGAGGGTATCTGTGAAGAAAGAAGCTGAACTTCCCTATATCCTTTCCGCATACAAGGCTGTAAATATTTCAAATGATGACAGTTACGCCCTTGAAGTCCTTTCGTCTGTCCTCGCTGGGGGTAAAAGCGCCAGATTTTACAGGAGCCTGATCGATGAAAAGAGGATAGCTCTCTCTGCGGACGCATCATACAGCAGCCTGGAGAAATATCCGGCGCTGTTTTACCTTGAAGCGACAGTGCTTCCGGGGAAGTCGGAAGAAGAGGTTGAAAAGGCCCTCTATGATGAAGTGGAAAAAATAAAAAAGGAACCGCCAGATGAACGTGAGGTCCAGAAGGCGAAGAACCAGATCGAAGCCGGTTTCCTCATGGGGCAGGATTCGCTTTTCTTTCAGGCGCAGGTGATCGCAATATTTGAAATGCTCGGGGACTGGAAATTGAAAGATAAATATTTTGAAGGCATAAGAAAGGTTACCCCTCAGGATGTTCAGCGTGTTGCTCAGAAATACCTTATTGAAGATAACAGGACGGTCGGAGTCTTAATACCTTTAAAGAAAGTTGAGAGCAAAAATAATGAAAAATAAAAAGAGAACCGTGAAGCTTGTTGCGCGTTACGCGTTACGCGTTACTGTTTTTTTGCTGTTCACTATTCACTGTTCACTGTTTTCTGATGCTTATGCTCTCGATGTAAAACGGGAGGTTCTCGAAAGCGGGCTGACCCTTTTGATAGTTGAGAGACATAATCTTCCCATAGTCAGGGTGACTGTTGGTGTGAAGGCCGGAAGCGTGATTGAGCCTGAAGAGAAGGCGGGGCTTGCCAATCTGACCGCTGAATTGC
>QZKC01000098.1 GCA_003599425.1 Nitrospiraceae bacterium
GATGATTCAAAAAGACAGAGGGATAAACTTGAAGATATGATAAAGGAGCGGACGCTCGAACTGCTGGAAGCCAATGAAAATCTCCAGGTTGAAATCAAGGTGCGGAAAGAGGCAGAAAAAAAACTTCTCCGATACCAGAAGCAGCTTCAGTCCCTTTCTTCCCAGATAGCCATAATTGAAGAACGTGAGAAAAGAAGAATTGCTTCAGAATTACATGACTGTATCGGGCAGGCGCTTGCTCTGATAAAGATCAAACTTGGCCTGCTGAATAAATTATCCGACGCCTCTGAGTTCAAAAATATCATGAGAGAAATACTCGCGTTGACTGAGCAGACAATAAAGGAGACAAGAACCTTGACATTTGAACTCAGCCCTCCCATACTATACGAACTCGGGCTACGGCAGGCACTCCAATGGCTTGTCGATCAGTTCAGGGAGAAGCACGGTATTTTGATAGAATTTATTAAGTTCGAAGGGGACATTTCAGTGGATAACAACATCCGTTTCATCATATTCCAGGCAGTGCGCGAGCTTCTCATCAATGTTGTCAAGCATTCACAGGCAAAGCAGGTCACAGTAAATCTTTCAAAATATGATAACGGCCTTAAAATTATAGTTGAGGACAATGGTACAGGCTTTACCCTGCCCTCAACCGCTTACTCCGGATATGGACTCTTCAACATACGGGAGCGCATGAATCATATCAACGGCCGTTTTGAAATAAAATCTACACCAGGCGTCGGTACACGGATTACTATCATTACGCCGCTTGAATTATTAAAAGAAATTCATAATTGAAAGGAGTCGTTATGAATAAGATCCGTATTTTGCTGGTTGATGATCATAAGATCCTGCGTGATGGAATTTGTTCGCTGTTGAAAGGATATCCGGATATGGAAGTTGTAGGGGAAGCTTCTGACGGACGGACCGCCCTGAACCTTGCAAAAGAACTTTCTCCTGATATTGTTATTATGGATATCAGTATGCCGAATACAAATGGAATTGATGCTACGCGTAAAATCCTTGCCGATCTTCCTCATACAAAAGTCTTGGCATTGTCAATGCATTACGACAAGCATTTTGTCTCCGAAATATTCAAGGCAGGTGCCTCAGGATACCTTCTGAAGGATTGTGCTTTTGATGAGATGGCGCAGGCAATACATGTTGTTATGGATAATAAGACATACATAAATCCCCAGATAGCAAGTCTTCTGGTAGAGAGCCTCATCAACGACTCTCCATCAAGACCAAACCATCAGACATTTTCACTGCTCACTGAAAGAGAACGTGAAGTTCTCCAGCTTATAGCTGAAGGGAAGTCCACTAAACAGATTGCTTCTCATCTGCATGTCAGTACAAAAACTATTGAATCACACAGGAGACAGGTGATGGGGAAATTAAATATACGGAACGTTGCCGACCTCACGAAATATGCAATACGCGAAGGGTTGATCTCAGTTTAGAAAATAAAGTTAGTATTTTTTCAAACGGCTTTGTCACTTCCTATCGATATGGTAGTTTCTGCTTACGGAGATTGTTACTCTCTATTTTGTCAACACTGTTTTTCTCTATAAACTTATAATGTTATGTCTTTTAACATGAATAATAATAATTGCTTTTTCTTTTTTCGGATAATTTTATTGAAATTATTTCTTCACCTGTTTACATTTTGATAATCCTTATGTATAATCAAAATGTATTAGGGCACTGTATTAGGAAACTTCGAAAGTTAAGATTTAAGATAACAAAGAAATAGGACAACGGATGCTGACCTCTGATTTAAAAGGTTATTCCCTGCCTACGCTAAGAGCCCAACCTTTTAAGTTCAGCCATGTCCCCTCAAGGTCAGCATCCATTTTTTTATCAGCTCAGTTTTTTATTTTCGCCCTGTTCAGCATCTTTCAGTTAGTCATATTCTCCATCTGTAAAAATCCATCCACATAATATCTCTTTATTCTTCTCTGAAAATGCTCTCTAAAGTTTTGGGGAGATGTGTCGATAAGAAGTCTACCAAGAACGATAACGTTCTGAACATATGAATCTCTGAAGGATGAGATTCCAGTAAGCTGTAAAAGAAGGAGGGCTGAAATGGCGAAAGCAAACTGTTGGGAGTTCAAGAAGTGCGGCAGAGAGCCTGGAGGAGTAAAATCAAAAGAGATGGGAATATGTCCCGCTACCACAGAAGCATCCTGCTCCGGCTTGAACGGCGGTAAAAACGCCGGCAGGATCTGCTGGGCAATAGCAGGCACTTTCTGCGGAGGAAAAGTTCAGGGTGACTTTGCTCAAAAGTCAGTATCCTGCATGTCCTGTGACTTTTTTAAATCAGTTAAGCAGGAAGAAAGCGCTGACAAGTTCACGCTTTTAAAACCCGGGCAGAAATACGCGGCTGCCTCAAAATAGTTCCTTTATGCTGACATTTGATCAAGTGTAAGGTGCTGACCTTTGCTTAAAGTTTTTCCTGCCTTGCCAAGAGCCTACCAAAATTTAAGCGTGTCCCCTCAGGTCAGCACCTTTTTTATTTTATCATTAATACACTAAGGCACATAAAATATCCTGTTTCACATTTTTCAGATACTGTAGTTCTGCCCTTCCAAGACATATTTAAAAAGATAAATCTGTCTGCATTCAATTTCCCGGAAGATGTTTTTCATCAGCCTGCTAAAGTTTTTATTATGAATGCCGAAAAATAAATACGCTTTAGATAGCAGAACAATGAAAAGGAGGTGAGAAGGAAACATCATTACAGAATGATTCAGCACACATTAACCCATGAAAAATGATTTCAAAGGAGGAAAGATGAAAAAAATTACAGCAGCATTATTTGTTCTGGTGTTCATGTTTGCAATAGCAAGCATGGCACTGGCGGATGAAGTTCCAACACCCACTAAGCTCGATGGCGTAAAAATTGTGACCTCAGATGAAGTAAAAGGGATGCTTGGACAGAAGGATGTTCATGTTTATGACATGAGGAAAGCACTGAATTACGGTAAAGGACATTTGCAGGGTGCGACTTCCCTTCCATTTAAATGGCTTTCAGAAGGTGAACCCAGCACACGGACAGGGCAATTCGACATGACCGTATTGCCGCAGGACAAAAATGCAAAAATCATTTTCCATAGCGACGGCCCGAACGGCTGGAAATCCTATTATGCAGCAAAAATGTCAAAGGAGGCCGGCTACAAGAACGTCATGTGGTTCAGGGACGGTTTTGACGACTGGTCAAATAAAGGTTATCCCCTGGAACACTAATATTTCTATGTCTGAGGGGCAGTTAATATTGCCCCTCAGATTGATTACTATTGTTAAAAGGAACGTCATGACAATTAAAAACAGAATACTGTATTCATCTTTGATACTGTTCGCGCTATTTCTTGCAATGGTGACTGTCAACTGGTTTGGTAACAGATCAGTAACGTCAAAGACCGACCTTGCGTATTTACTTGAAAAACAGACAATGCACCTGCAAGCAATATTTAGGGGCATAAATGAATATATAATTGATGAAGGAGAACCGCTATCCAGGGAATTTCTGAATGATTATCTGAAAAGATTTGATGAGTCTCATAATATCCTTATTGCAAGGCACACAAATGATGAATTTCGCAGCAGTATAAATGATAACATTTCCCCACAATGGAAGATTGTAAAAGAAGGCACTGAATCCTTTCTGAAAATTAAATACATAAGCGCTAACAACGATGATGCAATGCTCCAGTACGGACAGTTGACTACTGAAGCAAAAAAACTATTAAAAGAAGTAGACGCGCTTGCCCTGAAATCATATGAAGAAGCTGTCAAGACTGCTGGAATCACCAAAAAAACCGTGACAATAATTGCAATTATCATAATGATAATGATGGCTTTCATATTATTTAGTCTTTACCGCTCCATTATTTCTCCCATACGGGAATTAAGTACGATCGCCGAGTCGTTTGGCAACAGCGATTTAAGTATTCATATGGATGATTCAAAAAAGAATGAATTCGGCAAGCTGGGAGTTCACTTTAATCATGCCCTGGATAAACTCAGCACGTTCATAGGCAAAATTAAAGATGATATCAATAGAGTAGCTATAATATCAGAGAAGTCTGCTGAAGAAATCAATAAAATCGCGTCAGATGCACAAAGCCAGTCATCCCAGACCAGCAGTGCTGTTGCCGCTACAGAAGAACTTTCCGTCACATTTACTGAAATCGCACAAAATACTGAAAGCGTATCTAACTCAGCAAGAGATGCCTTTAATCTCGCCATTGAAAGCGGAGACGTTGTGATACAGGCCATGAACAGTATGAACGCAATAGCAGAAGTAGTAAATGATGCCTCTCAAATTGTTGAGAGCCTGTCTCACAGATCATCCCAAATCGGTGAAATAATAAAAGTGATCGATGAAATTGCCGATCAGACAAACCTTCTCGCACTGAATGCAAATATAGAGGCAGCTCGCGCAGGGGAACAGGGCAGAGGTTTTTCCGTTGTTGCTAACGAAGTAAGAAAACTTGCAGAGAGGACCACTTCTGCAACAAAAGAGATAACTGAAATGATCAAGGGCATTCAGGAGGACACCAGTAAGGCCGTGAACTCTATGAAATTATGCTCAAATGAGGTATCGTCAGGTTCTGATCTTTCATTAAAAGCTGGGAATTCATTGCAACAGATAGTCATGGCCGCTCAAAATGTCACAGAGATGATACAGAGGATTGCCGCTTCTGTTGAAGAGCAGTCCAACGCAACAAATGAGATAACATCCAACCTTTCCATGGTGGCAAATATAACTGAACAAACTTCAATGGGGGCAAAAAATTCATCAGAATCCAGTTTGCAGCTTCATAACATGGCGATGGATCTCCAGGCCCTTGCAAATGAATTCAGGCTAAGAAGCGATGCTTCATATCATAATAATGCTAAAGGAGAGATGGGGCATGTCAATAAAGCAGAAGCTTAACATCTCAATAATCACAATTTCTGCTGTACTGCTGATAACAGGGATATTTATCCTGTTCGGTTACAGGCATGTCTCCTCAAAGGCCTCACTTTCCAATGATCTCGACAATGCAACCATGTATATGCAGATGATGCTCAGGGGAGTGAATGAAGTTATTATTACAGAGAGCACACCAGCTTCTGTAGATATAGCGAAACAGGGATTAACAGGATTCGACGAAATACACAAAAAACTGATAGCAGGGACCAGCGACAAGGAAATCAATGCAATGCTGCAGGAAAAAATCGATCCTCTCTGGCAGAAAGTCAGAGAGAATGTAAAACCTTTTCTTGTACCCCACTCTTCTTCAGGAACTGACGCACTTATGGTGAAATACGGCGGTGTAATAACAAACTGTACAGAGATCATCAGCCAGCTTAAAATCCTGTCTGACAAAACAAGAGCTGTTGTAAATGACAATTCCAGGAAATCAACTATGGTCCAATATTTTATTATCCTGAGCATGCTCTCAATTATTATTGCATTTATTATTCTTTCACGTCATGTGTATTCCTCCATGCTGAGGCCTATAAATAACCTTCTAACAATATCAGAGGGGTTCAGTAAAGGCGATCTCAGCATTCGGATGGATGAATCATCACACGATGAGTTCGCTTCTCTTGCTGTTCATTTCAACAACGCAATTGAAAATTTAAGCAATATAGTCTCAAATGTGAAATCAGCAACAGATACACTTGCATCAAATTCCCTGAATCTTTCTGCAGCCATCACACAGATCGCTGACAACAGCCGGAACCAATCTTCCCAGGCAACACAGGCAGCCGCTGCTACAGAAGAGCTGAACACTTCATTTATGGATGTTGCAAGAAACTCAGCAAATGCTGCGGAATCCGCTCAAAAGACTTCAAATCTTGCAGCCAAAGGCGGGGAAGTGGTCAGCAGGACCATAAACGGAATGAATATCATATTCAAGTCAGTGAAAGAGTCTGCGAATAATATCGAGAAGCTCGGGAATAGCTCACAGAAGATCGGTGAAATTGTTAAAGTTATCAATGATATTGCCGGACAGACCAATCTCCTTGCCCTGAACGCTGCTATTGAAGCCGCACGTGCAGGTGAGCAGGGAAGAGGTTTTGCCGTTGTTGCTGATGAGGTGCGGAAATTGGCTGAAAAGACTACGTCTGCTACAAAAGAAATCGTTGAGATGATCCAGAGCATTCAGCATGATACATCCACCGCAGTTCAGACAATGCAGGCCGGAACAAAGGAAGTGGAAGCCGGAGTAGAGATGGCTAACGAAGCAGGCGAATCACTCAATCAAATAGTATCATCTGTGCAAAACGTCACAGATATGATACAGCAGATAGCCACTGCAGCCGAACAGCAGTCAGGGGCTGGAAGGGATATAGCACAGAGTCTTGAAACCGTTACCGGATTAACCCAGCAGACTGCAGAGAGTGCTCAACATTCTTCAGAATCTACGCATAACCTCAATGACCTTGCCCATCAACTTCAGCAACTGGTTAGCGGATTCAAATTATTGCGTAACGAACATAGCAACACAGTCACACTTAAAAACACCTTCCCCGGCTCAATCTCCAGTAAAAAAACTGTCTGATACAAAACCTGTCATCGCCTTATCGGAGATCAAAGAGCGTGAGAGCTGATCATATTTTTCTGTTTATTTCTCTTACATAAAACTTTCTCAATTCTTCCGCGAGAAACAATCCGATACTGAAAGGAAATAAAACCAGTAATAAATTTAAATTCAGAGGCGCTGTTCCAAAGATTTTATTCCCATGAGGATGATAAATAATAAAAGCAGATAAAATTAGCTCTATGATTATCCCCGCGATGATCAACCGGTTAGAAAAGAAACCGAGACTGATAACCGATTCACGGGAAGACCTGCATGCAAATACATTCCCTGTCTGGGAAATAATGATTCCTGCAAGACAAGCAGTTGTTGCCTGCAAATAAAGAACATTGCCGGAAGAAATTACCGCTCCCCACTGCCATCCTCCTGAATAGAGCACATAGAAAAATCCAAATAATCCCGCTGCCGCTTCGATAGGACCAAGAAATAAATATGCACGGCTGAGTATCCTGAAGTTAAAAAGTTTTTCATCGGGGCTTCTTGGCGGTTGCTTCATAACTCCCGGCGAAGGTTTTTCTGCTCCGAGCGCAAGCGCAGGGAATATATCTGTCCCGAGATCAACAGCCAATATCTGCATGATGGTTAGCGGTAAGGGGATACTGAATAATACATATGCGATATAGGGGATAATCTCTGGGATATTGGAGGCGAATATATAGCTTATGAATTTCCTGATGTTTTCAAAGATGCTTCTCCCCTCCTCTACGGCATTTACGATTGATGCAAAGTTGTCATCCAACAGTACAATGTCTGATGCCTCACGTGCAACGTCTGTTCCTGTCATTCCCATTGCAATGCCGATGTTAGCTTTTTTCAGCGCGGGCGCATCATTTACTCCATCACCTGTCACCGCAACCCTCTCGCCTTCATCTTCAAGGACTGACACTATCCTCATCTTGTGAGTGGGCGTCATCCTTGCAAAAATGATCTGTGATGAGGATAATTTCTGTCGCAGCTCATCGTCTGTCATGAAATTTAATTCATGCCCCTCAATTACTGACGGTTCTTTTTGGACCAGCCCGATCTGTTTTGCTATAGCGACCGCTGTCCCGCCTGCATCACCGGTAATCATGATAACCTTTATTCCTGCTTCACCGCATTTTTTTATGGCTTCAGGGACCTCCGTTCTTGGAGGGTCTTCAAGCCCCATGAAACCTGCAAAAATCATGTCCGATTCCAGTTCCAATTTCGGTTTCAGCATCTGGAGTTCAGAGTTTTGCTCCTTGATACCCGACTCTAAGTTCTCAATGCCAGACACTGAGATGATTTCCTTATATGCAAAAGCAATTACTCTCTGGCCATCATCCATCATCGAGCGGTAAACCTCTGATAAAAATTTAATGTCAGCATCACAGATCATTTGTACTTCATCATCTCTAAGTATTTTCGTGCAAAGGGGGATAACCGTCTCAGGGGCTCCTTTCATGCATACAAATGTTTTTCCCTTTATTCTATTGACAGTCGTCATTCTCTTTCTTTCAGAATCAAAGGGCATCTCGAAAACACGCTCTGCCTCTACAGCCCCAATACCCTCTCTTGCTTTTTTGAAAATCGCTATCTCTGTCGGGTCACCTTTGTACATACCATATTCGTACCTGGCATTACTGCATAAATATGCGATCTTGATAAGCTTGCTGTAAGACATACTCTTCTTTCTGCCATCTATGTCAACTCTGTCGTCTGAAGGTTGTCTGTTCTCCAAACTCTGTGTGCCGTACTCTATGCTTTGTCCTCCCGCTGCCCATATCTTCTGAACCACCATTTTATTCTGCGTCAAAGTTCCTGTCTTGTCCGTGCAAATAACAGTGATGGAGCCAAGGGTTTCAACCGAAGTAAGTGTTTTTATCAATGCCTTATTTCTGGCCATTCTCTGACTCCCCATTGCAAGGGACAGGGTGACCGTTGGTAAAAGCCCTTCCGGAACATTGGCTATGATTATCCCGATTGCAAAGAGCAAATTATTCCAGAATCCCCTACCTGTTAAAAATCCCATTAAAAAAAAGAAGATCCCGGTCGTTAACGCGATAACAGCAACTATTTTTGTTACTCTGACGATCTCTGCCTGAAGCGGACTTATCCTCTCCTGCACTCCGCCTGTAAGATGGGCGATCTTTCCGAATTCCGTAGACATACCTGTTGAAAATACAATGGCCCGTCCATTACCGCTTACAACATGAGTTCCTGAAAAGATTATGTTGGGACTTTCGAGATAATCTCCTTCAAATGCATCAGATTTTCTCGGTTTTGAGTCGGATTCTCCGGTAAGAGGAGCATTATTGACCATTAAACATCTTGATTCAGTAACCCGCGCATCCGCAGGCACCTTGTCACCTTCATTTAAAACCATCAAATCACCCGGCACAACAAATTGTGACCGGATATCCTTTACAGTTCCCTCACGCAACACTTTAACATTGGATGGCAAAAGCTTTTTCAGTTCTTTAACTGCCTTCTCGGCCCGGTATTCCTGTACAAAAGTAAATAACGCGTTGATCAGGATAACTCCGACTATGGCCATGCCGAGATTTTTTAATCCTTCGCCGGGATGCAGATATTCCGAAAGAAAACAGAGTCCTGAAGCTGTCCAAAGGAGAATAGCCAGAAAATGAGTAAATTGCTCGATAAATTTCTCATAGAGTGGTTTTCCCCTTATTTCCTTTATTTCATTTAACCCATACTCATGGAGCCGTTTTAGAGCTTCTATCTCAGTAAGCCCGTGCTCACTGGCGACAAGACTTTTATACACATCTTTTATTGCGAGGCTGTGAATGTTCATGGTCAGTTAGTGGCCGTAGCATGAAAGCGGTCAGCCTTTTCTCCCCCTGAAGATTATCAGGTTGCATGGCGTTTCACGCAGCACAAGTTCCACGGGATTCCCTTTCATAAAAGTACTCAGGAGACTCCTCTCACTTGCACCCATTATAATCAGATCATTACGCTTTTGAGCAGCTTCTATCGTTATTGCCCGTGCGACGCTCCCGTGCCCGGTTCGTTTTTCATGTGCAATTTTGTACCTGTTAAGATGCATGCGGAATTCCTCAACATCTTTCGGCAGGTTCTTTTCCCTTTCCAGAGGGGTCAACAGTATCTCACCATGGAAAAAACTCGTAATAGGCCTGTGCATATGAAAAAGCGTTACTGATGCTTCTGTTCCTTCTGCAAGTTTTGCCGTAAAATATGCGCGCTCCTGGAGTTCCATGGCCCTGCCCCGTAAAGGCACGAGTATGTTCTTCAGGTGAATTCCTCCCATTTTTACAACTCTTACCATTACAACAGAGCAGGCAAGCTTCATCATAAGCTGCCTGGCTACTGTCTTAATGAAAAATCGTTTTTTTATGTCTTCTCTGCGCGAGGCTGCAAATACGATGTCCACAGAATGCTCTCGGGCCAATCCAGTTATTTTACTGACAGGGTCTCCGGATTCAATGATACTTTCCACCTCAATACCGCTACTTTCAGCTTCCAAAAATGTCCTGGCAAGAGCTTCTTCCACTTTTTGTAACTTGTCCCTGTGAATACCTTCCTCAGCAATAAAAACGAGAAAGAGCTTAGCATGTGATGCCCTGGCAAGAGTCAATGCATACCGCGCGGCTATTTCAGAGTTTGAAAATTCATTCACCGCGGCAAGTATTTTCCTGTACATGAAGGCCTCTCCTGGAATCTATATAGTATTATTCAGGCCCGCTGTCAATACAATGTCAGACGTCCAGCATATAAAAATCAAACATAGCAGTCACAATATCTTGACAAAAAACATTTAAATCTGATAAAAATAACGCGGGCTATTAAACATCTTTTTAATTTACAGCAATTTCATGGAGGGGACATGGATAGAAGGCAAATTGTTTTTATCATAGTATTATTCGTTTTACTCACTGCATCAATATTCGTCAAGTATGTTCTGGCCGGAAGTTTTAACGCAGAACTCAGGGATGACGGTATCGTAACTCTCTCAGGCTCAGAGAGTTTTGACTGTGTGCCAGAGGGACAGGGTTATGGGTCAATGGCGGTAGTAACTTTATTTACTGGCCCAACGAGTCACAGCGGATATATTATATATACTATTTCATCAGAATCTTCGTCAGTAAACTTTAGTGATGTTGAGCATAACATAGCCTGCGGTTACCCGGGAAAGTATACATATAGAGTCAGTTATTCCGGTGGTAGTTGGTATGATACTGTTAATGACGGAAGAGCTTGCATTATGTCTGGTAACGGCAGCGGTCCTTATTATAATTACGTAAATTTACCAGAAGGTCGGGAAGTTAACATAGAGTCAAATCACCGAGTGAATACTGTTGAGACAA
This sequence comes from Nitrospiraceae bacterium, assembly GCA_003599425.1. Classification (GTDB taxonomy): domain Bacteria; phylum Nitrospirota; class Thermodesulfovibrionia; order UBA6902; family UBA6902; genus SURF-23. The sequence continues at coordinate 10,907 of QZKC01000098.1, forward strand.
TACATGTTTTCTATAATTTCCCCCATTCTGCTGCATTGGTAGATAACGACAGACATATTTCAGTGCGTATTGATAATACGTTGGTTTACAGCAAGTTAAATCTTCCATTAAACGGCAGTATTCCGATTACATACGATTTTTCCAACAAAAAGGGTTTTGTATTAATCAAAGTTTTAGCAGGTTGCGGTGGTTATAATAGAACTGTCGAAAAGCTTGTCTATGTTGACCCTGAAGACAACTGCCCTTTAAATGTCGGGAAACCTGTCAATGTTGCAAGCGGCAACGTTTACTTAAGCGAAACAGACTTTACTCTCAAGGGTGTCATGCCAATAACATTCACCAGATATTATGACAGCTCAGAAAACTTATCGAGAGGATTCGGGCAGGGATGGGGACATACATATGATACAAGGGTGATCCAATTTCCAAACAGCACAGGAAACACTTACAAGGTCATCAATCCTGACGGTTTCAATGTTTATTACATAGATAATGACGGTGATAGTATTTATGATGTTGAATTTCCTAAAGGAGAAAAAAGCAGGCTTGTCAAAAACAATAATACATTTACGAGAGAATTCTTTGACGGCAATAAAGAGGAATTCAACTCAGACGGCTATATGACGGCCCTTGTGGACAGAAATGGAAACAGGATAACGCTTATACGAGGGACAAGCAACAAACTAACACAAATAGCAGATCCCTCAGGAAGGATAATTGCTGTATCTTATTATCCAGCATCAAGCACGAAAATATCTTCAATTACTCTTCCGGATGGAAGAACAATTAATTATACATACGGCACATATCTGAGTAAGGTTACATACCCTGACAGTGAAGAAAGGAATTATGAGTATGTTTACAAAACAGGTGCCGGATGGAAGTTATCAGGCATTAAGAATGAAAACGGGCATTACATAGAAAAGCATGATTATGATGCTAAAGGCAGAGCAACTACCTCGTCATCGGACGGGACAAATAAAAAGCTAACTATTAACTACTTAAGCGATATTCAATCTACCGTTACAGATTCATTAGGACGTATGACCATATACACCTTTGATAAAACTCTCGGAGCAAGTCACGCAACGCACATCTCCGGCCCTGGATGCAAATCATGCGAACAGGGAGACACAACATACATCTATGACACAAATATGAATATAACCTCCATAACTGATCCAAAAGGGAATATCACTGTAATGACTTATGATACGAATGGGAACATGCTCACAAAAACAGAAGCATATAGGACTGATCATGAAATGACCACGACATATACCTATAACAGCTTTGGACAGGTCCTGACCGTTACCGGTAATAACGGAATTATGACAAACTATGTCTATGATGCTATGGGCAACATGCTTGCAAAGACAGAGGCATTCGGGACAATTGATGAGAGAACAACAACCTACAAATATAATGAATATGGACAAGTGCTTGCCACAGTAGATCCGGCCGGAAATACAACAACAAATACTTATAATCAGTTCGGCAATCTTGCCTCGGTCACCAATGCATTAGGCCAGACCATAACATATACCTATGACATAATAGGAAATCTCCTCACAACAGTAGATGCCAATGGCAATACAACAACCTATGAATATGATCTAATAGACAGGCTGACAAGAGAGTCAAAACCTGACGGAGGCTCAATCAATTACGAATATGATCCCGCAGGTAACAGGACATTTGTAACCGATGCAAACGGAAACAGGACAACGTACATCTATGACAACATTAATCGTCTTATTGAACTCAGGACTCCAAATTCAGAACGTACAACTTACACATACGATACTGAAGGTAACATGCTGTCAATGATTATCAGTGACGCTTCAAACAATATAATCACATCCGAAGCCTATACATATAATGACTACAACCGGCTGACAAGGAATACACATGCAGACGGCACATACGCAGAGCAAACGTATGATGTCAACAGTAATATTCTCTCCAAGAAAGACGAAAACGGGAATATCACATCGTATTCCTACGATGAGCTAAATAGACTTATATCAGTCAGCGACCCTAATGGAGGAAATACTTCTTATACCCGCGACAACGGAAACAATCTGACAACAATAACCGATGTCAACGGGAACATAACAACATATATCTATGACAACCTTAACCGCCTTATCTCAACCATTAGTCCTGACACAGGGACAACGATTTATGCATACGACGCCAATGACAATATTATTTCAAGGACTGACGCAAACGGAACAACAATAACATATAGCTACGATTCCCTGAATCGTCTCAGTGAACTGAGAACGCCCAACTCTATACTTACAACTTTTGCGTATGACAACTGTCTCAATGGGAAAGGGAAGCTCTGCATGATAACAGATCAATCAGGGACCACATGGTACGACTATAATAATATGGGAAGGATTCTCACGGAGACAAAACAGATAGACGGTATTAATTATTTAACAGAATATTCATATAATCTAATCGGGAATATTTCACAGATAACATATCCCGGTGAAAGAAAAATAACATACGCATATGATCAGAATAACAAGGTTGTTTCAGTGTCCGAGACACATCTTGGAGCAACAAAAATACTTGCGGAACATATTACTTATCTGCCAATGGGAGATGTTACATCAATGACTTATGGAAACGGAGTTACCGTTGCCAGAGGATATGATGACAGAAATAATCCTGCAAGTCTTGTAACTCACAATTCCAAACTGCAAACTCTTACTTCACTTCTGTATTCAAGAAATTACGCTGGAGACATCACAGCGATAACTGATAATATTAATCCCGTAAAGAGCAGGTCATATGCATATGACAATCTCCATCGGTTGGCACTTGCCACGGGACCTTGGGGGTCAACTGCGTATGCCTACGATCCTGTGGGAAACAGAACATATGAAACAACAGATACAGGAAATACAACATACATTTACTCCGCGAACAAGCTTATATCCGCTGCAGGGGAAAAGACTCTTGATTTTTCATATGATAATAATGGCAATACAGTTGCTGAGAATGGCAAACAGTATATTTACAATCAGAATCAAAGACTTGTACAGATAAAAGACACGGAAAACGTTTTGAGTGAATATGTCTATAACAGCAAGGGGCAAAGAGTTAAAAAGACCGCTCATGGACAAACAATAATATTTCATTATGATCAAACCGGCCTGCTTATAGCAGAATCCACCGGCACTGGAACAATCACAAACGAATACGTTTATCTCAATGGCAAACCATTAGCAAAGACACACAGTACGGTCTCAGGTTCCGGATACAACTACCCTGCCCCATCATTCAGGGCGAGCCTGTCATTAAATATCGAATCAACCTCTCTCGGTGCAGGCTGGTTGAAATATTATTACACCAAGAACAGACTTTCCCTTGTCAGCACATCTATTACCGGATTTGCACTGAACGGAAGAACGGCGACTGTAACGGGAACCGGAACGGTGAATGGTACATCAGGTTGTACCTTTACAGCAACTATAACCGATAGCAATCCTGATGCCATTGCCATAGAGATCCGCAAGCCGGACGGGACGCTCCACTACAGTTCTGTTTCACAAACCATAAGCAGCGGTAATTTTAGCATTGGAGATAGCATCTTCTACTATCACAACGATCACCTCGGTACGCCGATGACAATGACTGATTCAAGCGGTTCTGTTGTCTGGCAAAGTGACTATCTGCCATTCGGGGAGAATATTTCACTAACCGGCACCGTCATGAATAATTTACGTTTTCCCGGTCAATACTACGATGCAGAGACAGGACTGCATCAGAATTGGCATAGAGACTACAAACCGGAAATCGGCAGATACGTCGAGGTGGATCCCATTCTGCAGCCAATGATTTCAAGAGGAATAAAAACAAGTTGTGCTAAATCAACTGTAACATGGCGTGTTCCTTTACTTGTATCTGATCCGCAAAACCTGCATCCATATGTCTATACAAAGGGGAATGCCATAAGTCTTATAGACCCAGCGGGGCTTGCATGTGGTTCGGGCTGGACTGATAAAATTGTACCAGATTCTTATGTAAATTTTGATTTCACAAGGCCATGTGAAAATCATGACAAATGCTATGACACTTGCGGCAAATCACAATTTGAATGTGCCGCCATGTTTTTTACAGACATGATGCGTGAATGCCGGAAACTGACATGGAACCCGATAAGCCAATTTGGCTGCATTGAAACCGCAATAATTTACTCAGCAGCGGTAGGCAGTCCGATTGGTTATCCTGCATACAACAATGCACAGAAAAAAGGCTGCTGTAAAATATGAGTCTTGGATTGTAACGATAGGAAGAAGCTCAACCATCCTCATTGGCTTGATCTTAATTGAAGAACAATAACATGCGCATACAAACCAGACGGCAAAGGACATACAAGACGATATCACTCGTGGCCGGTTTTCTGGAGTATTAATATTGTTCTCTTGCTACAATGTCGATATCAACTGGCGCACTTGATTTATCCCCGAATCTTCAGTCCCGTTTATTCTCTCATCAATCCACAGGGTAACAAGGCGGTAATCATCCGCTCCCTTGGAAATGCGGTCAGTAAGTATAACTGGCTTGCCGCGGCCTGGAGCCTCAGCAAGGGAAACATTCTCACGGATTATCGGAGATACTTTTCTGGGGAACATTTCTTTTAATGTATCCATAATGTCCCAGTGAATACGGCGGCGCGGTTGCGCCCTGCAGGGAATGATCGCTTCTATCTCAATATCAGGATTTTCAGTTTTAAGCGATTGTATGGCTCCAGCCATCTGTTTTAACCCGTTCAGCCCGAGGAATGAGGTTTCGACCGGTATCACTACATACTGACATGCCATCAGCGAGTTCATGGTATGGAATCCCAGACTGGGCGGGCAATCGATGACTACGAAGTCCCATGTCCCTTCTGTTTGTCCGAGGCATCGGGTTAGAACGTCAGTACCTCTGCTTTCGGAATGCCAGAGACCGGCATTTGCCAAAGCCATCCCGGAAGGAACAAGGTCGAGCCCCGGCAAAACGGTAGCAACTACTGGCAGAGCAGAGATATTTTGCAGCGCATCGAGAAGCTCATCCCCTTCGCTCATTACGCCAATGCTCAGACTTGCGCTCCCCTGAGGATCCATATCAACGAGGAGAACTTTCTTCCCTATCTCCGTCCAGCATGCTGCAAGATTTACCGCTGTTGTTGTCTTCCCTACGCCACCCTTGAGATTGACTACCGCCACCACATTTTTCATGTATACTTTTCCTCCCGATATTCGCCGGTTAAATCCGGTTTAAATTTAAGTGAATTTAAAGAGTATTGGATATACTGATGCAGGTAGTAATCTATAGATTAAAATAAAATTTGTCAACTGATTTTATTGATATTATGAAGTATAATTTGAGCATGAAAAGCCCTGATCAAAAAAAAATTGCAACAGAAATATTTAACGCAGGCCTGCACTCAGTTGATTCCTATACTGCAGTAAGTCATCACATTGACAGGATCAGAACTGTTTTCAGGGACGGGAAATTTAATAAGCTTATCGTCTCCGGTTTTGGCAAAGCCGCATGCCCGATGGCAAATTCACTTGCGGACAATATGGGGGATATGATCGATGCCGGGATACTGATCACAAAATACGGACACTGTAATTTTCTAAATACAGATCAGTCACTCCTCACCCGCCATTCATCACTTAAAATCATTGAGGCGGGTCATCCGGTGCCTGACGAGAACGGCTTGAGAGGAGCTGATGATATCATCAGGCTTCTCAATGTTGCCGATGAAGATACCCTTATAATCTGCCTGATCTCCGGCGGAGGCTCTGCACTTCTTGCTTCCCCCTATGAAGGCATAACGTTTGACGAAAAGCAAAAGATCACCCAACTGCTCCTCAGAGCCGGAGCTGACATCAACGAGCTGAACTGCATCAGAAAACATATCTCAAAAGTCAAAGGAGGAAGGCTTGCAGAGATCGCATATCCCGCTCATATAATATCTCTCATACTCTCAGATGTCATCGGCGACAGGCTCGATGTAATCGCATCCGGGCCTACAGCGCCTGATAGAACAACCTATTCAGAAGCGCTCGATATCCTTGAAAAATACAAACTGACAGGCGCGGCTCCCAAAAGCGTCCTTGAGGTCTTTCGGAAAGGTGTACAGGGCCTCATCCCTGATACACCAAAAGAAAAAGGGCACATCTTCAGGAACGTTGAGAATATCATCATCGGCAGCAACAGGATCGCACTTGAAGCTGCAAAGAAAAAAGCAGAAGCTTTGGGGTTGCACACTGAAATAATCTCATCTGAATTAACTGGCGAAGCAAAGGATGTTGCGCAATGGCTGGCAGCAGAAGCGCAAAAGCGCAGAAGCGCAGAAGTGCAAAATAGCAGAAAAAGGCTCTGTCTTATCTGCGGCGGAGAGACAACGGTTACAGTTAGAGGCAGCGGACTTGGCGGAAGAAACACTGAGCTTGCCCTCGCCTTTTCAATGGCCATTGCCGGTATTGACGGGATCACCCTTCTTTCAGCAGGTACGGACGGTACGGACGGCCCTACGGATGCAGCAGGGGCCGTTGTTGATGGAGATACTATAAAAAAAGCAAAGGCTGCCGGGATTGATCCTGATGTATATCTGAACAATAACGATTCATATAATTTCTTCAAAAAGGCTGAAGGGCTATTTATTACAGGCCCGACTGGAACAAATGTCATGGACCTGCAGATCGTAATTCTTTCTCCCTCTTGATTACTGTTCTTAATATTGACATTAATAATTTCAAACAGGTCAATGATACCCTTGGGCATAGTACCGGCGACTTCCTGTTGCAAACGATAGCTCAAACAATAAAAAGCAATGTTTGTTCAATAGATATAATCTCGAGACTCGGGGGTGATGAGTTTGCACTCCTCCTGTCAGAAACTGACAGTGGACAGGCAAAGATGGCTATGAGCAAGATTCAGCAGTATCTGATGAATCTTGCCAAACAAAATAAATGGCCTATAACATTCAGTATAGGCGTTATTACATATTACGGATCGTGTGAATTAGAGAAAATGATAAAAGAAGCCGACAATCTTATGTTTTCTGTCTTTCTGCAGCAGCACATCGCAGCGGGCCTTTATAACAGACAAAGGAGTTTTAAGCTCGTGAGAGGCGTCAGCTATAAGGCGTTTTTCAGCATCGAACGCCCTTTGAAGCCTGTCGAGCATAGAATTGAATGATTCAGCCAGGCACTTGATCTCTTCTGCCTGGTATGTGGTGTCAATTCTCTCAGTAAGGGTTTTATGAGTGACACCTTCAATCCTTGAAGACAGCGTCTTTAAAGGTCTTAACGACCTTCTGACTATCCATATCCCTGCACATGCCACGACAAACAAATAGAGCGGGACAGAAACAAGAAAGAAATTCCTGAACCCGGCTATAGAAGCAAAAAAAAATGAAAAACCAAACTCCGGCCCTGTAATCGCGTCACAAACGCCTATGATAAGTACAAGTGTCAGACTCAGGATCATAAGGGATCGTTGTGACAGTTTGTCCAGATATTCGACAATTTTCAGATTGTTCAATTTTCCCCCGGCAAGTTTACCTGTTTAACTAAAATTTTATCAGAACCCAGTTGAATGGAAAGCTGGGTTTCAGTGATTGCGCCAACTATATGGTATTATTTACATACTGATGAAAAGACCCATTATCTTTACAGACCTGGACGGCACGCTCCTGAATTATTCCGAATATTCCTTTGCGGAGGCCCTTCCCGCCCTTCAGCTTGTTAAAGATAAAGATGTCCCTCTCATCCTTTGTTCAAGCAAGACAAGGAAAGAAATAGAGCTTTACAGGGTAAAGCTCGGTATTGATCACCCTTTCATATCTGAGAACGGCGGAGGGATATTCATTCCAGAAGATTATTTTAAACTGGGAATTGATAATTTTAAATTTCAAATTGAAAAAGAACTGGTTCTCATCAGGCTTGGCGCCGAATATTCCAAATTGAGAAAAGCACTTCAAGAACTTCGGGCAGAAGGCTTTGATGTCAGAGGTTTTGGTGATATGACAACAAAAGACATTGCAGATGCAACAGGACAGTGTATGGATGAAGCAGAGCTGGCAAAAGAAAGAGACTTTGACGAGCCTTTTATATATTCAGGGAGCACGCATAAACTACCCCTGCTGATTAACGCAATTACGGCAAAGGGATTTCATTACACAAAAGGCAAGTTATCCCATATCACCGGCGACAACGATAAGGGAAAGGCTGTAGCCATCCTGACCGATCTGTATAAAAAGAAATACGGTGAAATAATAACGATAGGGATCGGCGACAGTCCTAATGACATCCCGATGCTTATGAAGGTCGCTCGGCCTGTGATCGTTCAGCAGCCTGATGGAAAGTACGACGTACCTGCCGATATTCCCGGTCTTATAAAAGCGGCTGGCATAGGGCCTGTTGGGTGGAACAGGATCATTCTCAAATTAATAGGTTAAGGGCCTTCAAAGATTCCTTGCTTCTCTTTGTCCTGAAATTTTATAATTGTCTGGTCATGAATTCCTGCAGAAGCAATTCATTCAGCCATCAACTATCCAGCGGTGCACATCATGCTAAAAGATGTAGATCCGTCTGAAAGCAAGGAGAACAATTATGAGTGTGCTAACAAAAGGGAAGATCACGGATGTCTCGGAGCTCCGGAAAGTAGCTAAAAATGTACGTATCCGTATCCTGCATATGCTGACAATGGCCGGTTCAGGCCACACGGGCGGCTCTCTCTCTGCGGCTGATGTAGCAGTTGCCATTTATTTCTCAAAGATGAATTTCAATCCTAAGGAGCCGTTCTGGAAAGGCAGGGACCGGTTTATCCTCTCCAAAGGGCATGCTGCACCCCTGCTCTATGCGCTCATGGCAGAGGCCGGATACTTTCCTGAAGATGTACTGGACAATCTGAGAAAAATCGAATCGCCTCTCCAGGGACATCCGTGCTGCAAGAGGCTCCCCGGCGTTGAGGTCTCAACCGGCTCTCTCGGCCAGGGGCTTTCTGTTGCAAATGGCATGGCCCTCGGACTGAGGCTCGATAAGAATCCCGCGCGGATATACTGTATTATGGGAGACGGGGAGATTCAGGAAGGGCAGATATGGGAAGCTGCAATGACCGCCGCGCACTATAAGATCGATAATCTATGCGCAGTAGTTGACAACAACGGGCTTCAGATCGACGGCCCGGTACAAAAGGTCATGGGGATCAACCCAATACATGACAAATGGGCTGCCTTCGGATGGCATGTGATCGGCATTGACGGCCACAATATGGAGCAGATACTTGCAGCACTCGATGAGGCAGAAAAGACTAAGGGCATGCCAACGGTCATCATCGCCAATACAACAAAAGGCAAGGGGGTGTCTTTCTTTGAGCATAAAGTGGAATATCATGGGATAACGCCTACTCCCGAAGAATATGAAAGAGCAGTAAAGGAGATCCACAATGGGTGAGAGAATCCAGCAGTCAGCAGTCAGCAGTCAGCAGTCAGCAGGTTCAGAGAAAAAGCCAAAGGCAACAAGAGATGAATACGGAGAAGTGCTTCTTGAACTTGGGAAGAAACGTTCTGATATTGTGGTGCTTGACGCTGATCTGTCCTCATCGACCAAGACGGGTAAATTTGCAAAAGCATTCCCGGATAGATTTTTTAATATGGGGATTGCTGAGCAGGATATGGTCGGCACCGCGGCAGGCCTCTCACTTACAGGAAAAGTCCCTTTTGCGTCGACATTTGCTGTGTTTGAGACAGGCAGGGCATGGGACCAGATACGATTGACCGTCTGTTATTCCAATACCAATGTCAAACTCGTTGCAACCCACGGAGGGATCACCGTAGGCGAGGACGGAGCCTCCCATCAGGCGCTTGAAGATATAGCATTAATGCGTTCGCTTCCGAACATGACCGTGATAGTTCCCTCAGATGCCGCTGAAACCGCTTCGGTCATCAATGCTGTCGCAGATTATAAAGGCCCTGTATACGTCAGGCTTGGAAGGGCCAAAGTTCCATATGTAATGCCGGATAATTACCGGTTCAGGATCGGAAAGGCGCACATATTTCATATTGGCAAAGATGTAAATATTATTGCGGCCGGGATCATGGTCGATGCAGCTATCAAAGCTGCTGCCCTCCTGAAAAAAGACGGCATAGACACAGGAGTCCTCAACATGTCCACGATAAAACCCCTTGACGAAGAAGCTGTTCTCTCTGCCGCAAAAAGCGCAAAACTCATCCTCACAGCCGAGGAGCATTCCATTATAGGGGGGCTCGGCAGTGCAGTCTGCGAATTTCTTTCCGAAACCCATCCTGTACGGGTAATACGAATAGGGGTTAGAGATACCTTCGGATGCTCCGGCAACCCCGATGACCTTTTGAGAATTCACGGCCTGACTGCCGAAGATATAGTAAAAACGATAAAGGATTCAATGTAACCACAGAGAACACAGGGAAAGATAAATAATGTATTCTCAGATTGAACAGAGAAAGATTTTTCAGGAACTGATTGATCTGTACATCAATCTTTTATTTATGTTACATCTCAGTGCCCTCCGTGGCATCAAATAAATTATGATACAGTTTGCAGGCGTCTCAAAATCTTACGATACTGATGTGGTACTTAAAGACATCACTTTTACCATCGATAAAGGTGAATTTGCCTACATAACCGGCCCGAGCGGCGTTGGAAAAACTACCCTCCTGAAGCTTGTCTACTGCGCGGAACGTCCCGACGAAGGGGCGATCGTTGTGGCCGGATGGGACCTGAAAAAAATAAAACAGGGCACCATACCCTACCTCCGGCGCAATGTTGGCATCGTGTTTCAGGACTTCCGCCTGCTGCCGAACAAAACGGTATTTGATAACGTTGCCCTTGCTCTCAGGATCCACGATATGCACCCACAGGAAATTAAGGAACATGTGGGCGAGGTACTTAAGGAGGTCCGGCTGAAACATAAGGAAAACATACTCCCTCAGCACCTCTCAGGAGGAGAGCAGCAGCGTGTCGTCATTGCCCGCGCTATGGTGTCAAAGCCAACGGTCTTCCTTGCTGATGAGCCCACAGGAAATCTCGACGTGGAAACATCCAGGACGATCATGAATCTTTTCAGGCAAATAAACACGCGGGGCACCACTGTTCTCATTGCCACACATAGCGAGGCGCTTTACCATGGAACCGGCCGCAGGGTGCTTTTTTTAAGAGACGCACAAATTGAAAAGGAAATTGTGGGATGAGGATTTTTTTGTTTGCCGCTGAAACAGCGCTTAAAAGTGTCTGGCATGAAAAATGGATAAATCTCCTGACCGTTTTATCGATCAGTATAGGCCTGCTGATAATCAGCGCTTTTGTCACTATCACGCAAAACCTCGATTCGGTCCTCAAACGCTGGTCCAAAGACTTCGGGCTGGTCGTGTATCTCAAAGACGGCTTAACGAGCGGTGAAGAAAGTACCCTGAGAGATTACTTCATGCATGACACCGATGTAATTTCAGTAAAATATGTTTCGCGAGAACAGGCATTTGAGGAATTACGGCAGACCATGGGAGAGCAGAGCAGCGTCCTTGAAGGCTTCGAAAGCAATCCCCTCCCCCCTTCCTTTGAGCTCACTCTGAAAAGTGAATTGCTGACTCCGTCCAACGTTGAACGGAAGGCATCAGAGATACAGCACCTCAACGGGGTGGACGAAGTGCAGTATGGTGAAAAATGGCTGTCATCACTCAGCACCCTTGCAAACATTATGAAAGTGGTGGCGGTTTTTCTCGGCGGCGCCATATATATTGCAATCGCCTTTATTACCTACAGCACCATAAAGATCTTTTTCTACAGACGGAAAGATGAGATAGAAACGCTCAAGCTCCTGGGAGCAACCAGAACCTTTATACGGTTGCCGTTCATCCTGGAAGGCCTTTTTATCGGTGTTCTCGCAGGTGTTGTGAGCTCTCTCGGCCTTTTCGGAACGTATTCTCTGCTTTTAAACAAGATCTCGGCATTCCTGCCTTCTATCAGCATAGTGATGGTCCCACTGCCCCTGAGAGCATATATCCCTGCGCCTCTTGCAGGCGCCCTCATGAGTTTTCTCGGGAGTTTTGTAGCAGTGGGGACGATACGATATTAAGATGGCGGCGCTTCGTACTCCTTTAGCGTTCTGTCTCCATTTCACACTGTCCCTGTTTTTCATTCTTGCATTCTATCCACTCTTCCACCCCGCTCATGCCGCTGATCCCTCCAAACAGCTCTCCGTGATCGAAAAAAAACTCGAAAAGAGAAAACAGCAGGTTAAAGAAACAATCGAAAAGGAAAAATCCATACTCTCGGAGGTTGAAAATATTAACCGGTCCGTAAAACAGAAGCAGAAAGAGATGAGAGACTATGAAAGCCGCATCTTCCAGACGCAGGCGAACATCAGGAACCTCGAGGGTGAGATCGTACAGCTTTCGGGAAAGATGGAGCAGAGAAGCCAGGAACTGAAAGAACGGCTGAAAGTACTGTATAAACAGCAATATGGAGGCAAGGCACTCATTCTCATTAATGCCAGAGATTACCAGGACCTCCTTATCAGGAGCAGATATATGAGTCTTCTTACATATCAGGACCGGAAATTGATAGATGCCTTTAACAATGAACTTAAATTGGCGAATGAAAAGAAAAGGGACCTGGAGATCATGCGGACCAATCTTGAAATAAGCAAGGAAAACATCCGTCAAAAACAGAAAGAGATGCAGTCTGAACTTGACAGAAAAGACAAACTTCTCGCTTCGGTCAGGAGCAAGCGTAGTTCATATGAAAGGATGATAAGAGAACTTGAAGAATCATCTGAACGGGTCAAGGAGATGATCGAGAAGATCGAAAAAGAAAAACGTGTAGAACGATTTGTGGGTAAAGAATTCAGTTCGCAGAAAGGACGCCTTCCCTGGCCTGTCAACGGTGAGGTCGTCATCCCTTTCGGAAAATATAATGACCCCCAGTACAATATAGCGGTATTCAAAAATGGCATAGAGATCAAAGCAGACAGAGGTGAAGAACCAAAATCTGTATCGGACGGCAGCGTTGTATACGCTGACTGGTTCAAGGGATACGGGCTTTTGTTGATTATCGATCACGGCAAGGGGTATCATACGTTGTACGGGCACCTGTCCGAGATTTTTCACAAGTCAGGTGATATAATTAAAAAAGGCACGGTAGTCGGAAAAATCGGCGAGTCGGGAATAATGAATGTCCCTGCCCTTTATTTTGAGATAAGATACAAAGGAAAACCGGTTGATCCCTTGCGGTGGCTGAAAAAGAACAGCAGATAACACATTCTGAATTAACCATTGAAAAGAACTAGTTAAGGTCACGGGAGGAAGGATGTTCAGACACAAAAAGGCTTTCGTCTTATTTATCATCGCGGTAATCGCCCTGAGCGGATTTCTCATCAGTAAAGGCGGGCTCCTTCAGAAAGTTGACGCAGAGGAGAACGGACATTATTCAAAGATCAAGACTTTTGCCGAAACCCTTTCCATCGTAAAACAGAACTACGTGGAAGAGGTGGAAGAAAAAGAACTGGTATACGGCGCCATAAAGGGCATGCTTAACCAGCTTGACCCCCATTCTTCCTTCCTGCCTCCCGACGCATTCAAGGAAATGCAGATTGATACAAAAGGAGAATTCTCAGGCCTGGGCATTCAGATCGGTATAAAAGACAAGATGCTTACTGTCATTGCTCCTATCGAGGACACACCTGCGTTTAAAGCAGGGGTCAAAGCAGGTGACAAGATCATAAAAATAGACAACGAATCCACCAAAGATATAACTCTTCAGGATGCAGTGAATAAACTGAGAGGCCCCAAGGGCAGTTCCGTTACCATAACGATATTGAGAGAAGGATGGGATAAGACTCAGGACTTTACCATTGTGAGGGATGTCATTCAACTGAAAAGCGTAAAATCCAAAGTCATTGACGAAAAAATAGGATATGTAAAGCTCACACAGTTTCAGCAGAAGACAACTCAGGAACTTGAAGACGCCCTTGAAAAGCTTAGAAAAGACAATATTACTTCGATGATACTTGACCTGAGGAACAACCCTGGAGGCCTCTTAAACGGCGCTGTTGAGGTCACAAGCCAGTTCCTTCCGGAAGGGAAACTCGTTGTGTATATAAAAGGGAGAAACGGCGACAAACAGGAATTTCAAACTATCCGTTCCAAATACGTCGAGTATCCGATGATCGTGCTTGTTAACGAAGGAAGCGCCAGCGCCTCTGAGATAGTTGCCGGCGCGCTCCAGGACACAACTCGTGCAGTAGTTCTTGGAACTCAGACCTTTGGAAAAGGGTCTGTGCAGACAGTTATCCCTCTCAGCGATGGTTCTGCATTGCGGTTGACAACAGCACGATATTACACCCCGAAGGGGAGATCCATTCAGACAACCGGAATTACCCCTGATATAATTGTAAAACTTTCGGTAAAGGATGAGACCAAGACACATCCCGTTATCAGGGAAAAAGATCTCAAGCAGCACCTTAAGAATGATGTTGCAAAAGATACTGGAACCATCATCAAAGACACTGGAGAAGGAAAACCAGATCAGGATGAGTCAGAAGTATCCGCTGATATTTCAGAAAGCGACGATGTTCAGCTCCAGCGAGCAGTAGACCTGCTCAAGACCTGGAAGGTCTTTAAAGAACTTCCAAAGGCAGGATAGAAAATGCTTAATCACGATATGCAGTGATCTGTCTGAGCGTTTTATTGACAGTTGTTTTTCCAAAAATTCCAATGCCAGCATAGTGCAGGTCGAGTTTTGAGAGATGCTTCAAGATATACTTCCACGAGTAAAAACGTCCCATCCCCTTCAGGGTTTCAGTCTGCAGAGTCTGTGCGCTCATGAGAGAGGGACTGAATACAACATGATGTGCATCGTATTTGCTCCAGTCGGTATGAAGTAATCTGCCGCTTTCCTTCATCTCCTTAAAAAGCGGCGTCCCGGGAAGTGGTGTTAGCACCATAAGCTGAATGGTGTCAATGCCGTTATGAATGGCAAAAGCGACTGTCCTTTTTATCATATCAACATCATCAGTATCAGCGCCTATAACGAACATGCCATGTATATGAATACCGTGATCCTTGACCGACCTGATGGATCTGACAATATCTTTCAGTGTCTGTTTTTTATTATATTGTTCGAGCGTCCTGAGATTAATTGATTCGAAGCCTATATGGACCGTATGACAGCCTGCTGCAGCCATGAGGCGGAGAAGTTCGGTGTCAGCAGCTACATCCGTTCTCACCTGGGCAGTCCAGTCTGATGTCAGCTTTTCAGCGATCATCGCCCGTAACAGTTCCTTGGTCCGCTGCCTGTTTGCCGTGAAGTTATCATCGACAAAAAACCTGGTACCATTTGAAACAGAACTTATATGCTTTAATTCTTGCAGTACTGCACCGGTTGATTTAAACCTGTATTGTCTGCCGAAAATATGTATCACTGAGCAGAACCTGCATGCAAAAGGACAGCCTCTGGAGGTGGATACAGAATAAAGGAGCGAAGGCTTCCAGTTATGTACCAGTGAGAAATCAGGTATGGGAAGAGAGTCGAGTTCCTCTTCTTTTAGGAGCAGCCGATCCGGATTATGGGAAAATTTACCGGTCTTATCTTTATAAGATAACCCTTGTATCGTTTCAATTGCCGGGGTGCCGCTATCAAGATAACTCATGAGTTCGGAAAGAGTAAAATCACCTTCTCCCCTTACCACAAAATCGGAATATTGCAGCGCTTCCTCGGGCATAAAGGTCGGATGGTCCCCGCCCATGATAATTGCTATTCCTTTGGCCTTAAGCCTTTGACCTATCGAATAAGCCCTGATCGCCGTGGATGTCAACGTTGAGATACAGACAAAGTCGGAACTTTCAATAAACTTCCAGTCGGGTGTGGATACATCCTCAATGAACGCCTTTACCTCGTAACCCTCTTCCTTCAGGATCGTCGAAAGCAATACTGTACCAACTCGCGCTACAGGGAATTTACTGAAAATATGTAACCCCGGCGCACCGGCCTCAATAAAGGAAATTCTCTTCATGCCCATACAGCTCCTGATTTATCTAACATATATTTTCAATATATCAATTATCAAAAAATCAGCTCGTTGTCAAGAATTCAGGAGGAGGCATAAGGAAGATTATGAAAACCGTATAAGATAGGAGAAACATTGCGACAGGCCCGGAAGACATTAGAACGGGGATGCCGTTTATGCCAGGGTTACGTCCCTTTTAATATATGATTCGTAATTTTTTGTTACAGGAGTGTATTTTTGACCTATCAATGATGATGAAACTATAAAATCTGCTGTGGCACGGTTACATGCTGTGGGAATATTATAAAGAACGGCAATTCGTAACAAGGCCTTCACATCAACATCATGAGGCTGAGGCTCCATTGGGTCCCAGAGGAATATGATTACATCAATTTTGCCTTCAGCGATCATGGCTCCCAATTGCTGGTCACCGCCCAGCGGGCCGGATTTTAATTTTGTGATGTGAAGATCAAACTCCTCATTCACGAGTTTATTCTTTAACGCCTGCTCAACCATTATCCCGGTTGTTCCGGTACAAATTAATTTATGTCTGATTATTGAAGTGTAATTCCACTCTATCCATTCGATCAGATCTTTTTTGCGGTTGTCATGCGCTACCAAAGCTATATTTTTTATTTCTTCCATAATATATCCTTCGTCTATCAGTACTGTAACAAAAAATACTTGGTGAGCAACTTATACTTATTTTTATCGTAATTAATTTTATTAGTATTTAATACAGAATAAAGTTTTTCTAATGTCTCCTCATTCCCCTTTTTCCTGGCTTCAACTATATTCTTGAAAATGGACCCTAACGTTGCATAAAAAAGTGTTCAGGCGGCACGTTGAAGACGATCAAGATACAGCAGGAGGTCATGCTTAACAGAAGGATTGGAGTTCATCGTCAT
>QZKC01000044.1 GCA_003599425.1 Nitrospiraceae bacterium
CGGATACATGCAGCCGGGGCCATTGTCAGACACGCCGCACAACACGACAGACTGTTACGCGTGCCATGTGGATGGACAGGCGCTTAATGCAGCGATACCCAACAGCAAGTGTCAGAGCTGTCATGATGGAAGCAGTGCTACGCAGGTTGATCGTCATTACGGGAGCACTTACAACGATCCTACAACAGGGTTGCCGACTGACATCATGTGTGTAGAGTGTCATGATCCTATGTACGCGCAGACGAATATAAAACATATAAGAAATACAATACGGACAAAGAGTGTTGTTTTTACGGCATACAGTGGAGCGAACAGTTTTGCCGATGGAGGAGCGCCATACGACGGTATATGTGAAGTATGCCATACACAGACGAACCACCATCAGGCAGACGGGACCGCGCCTGGAGGGCAGAGCCACAACGACGGATTTGATTGCAGAGGATGTCATTCACACGCAAACGGCTACAGACATTCAGGAGGAGGGACTACACCGCCTGCCCCGCATGATACTGCGACATGTGAATCATGTCATACAACACCAGATACCTATGTGCTGAATGCGAACATCCCTGACAGCGCATGTCTGACTTGCCATGATACATCAGCCCCGGGTTCAAACGGAACAGGATGGGGAGACTGCAGGACAGAGAACGGAACAACGAGCATCCTTACAGGGACTGCGGGAAGGAGTGTGACACTGACAACGCCAATCAGTGATCTGACAAAGGCGTTTCTGCTTGTAGATTCAACAGGACCGCAATCAACGCAGCAGGGGATGGATCACATGGTATCTGGATACATATCAGATGCTAATACCCTGACATTCCAGAGGATGGGAACGACCGGGCAGGCTGAGGTCTCCTACACAATGGTAGAGTGTTTCTGGAAGGAATTCAAAGTGCAACGAGGAGAAATTATACTTGCAAACGGAACAGCATCCAATACTGCAACGATCACATCAGCAGAACCGACGAGGTCAGTAGTATTCGTGAACAGCCGTACTGACAGGGCGGCTGATGAGCAGCAGCAGGCCCATGTTATTGGCAAGCTTCTCAATAATACAACCGTCGAGATTTCCCGTGCTTCAGCGGCAACAAATGCAGCTACATATGCAAGATACGAGGTTCTTGAGTTCGATGTTGACTCTCATGTCAAGGTAATAACCGGGGAGACCGCATTTAACGGAGGGTATTCAAAGACGGTTACGTTATCATCATCGGTGAACATGAACAGCTCATGGCTCTACTTTACCTATGATGCGACGAATGAAGGGCCTCAGCAGACAGCGGTATCGGGGCAGTTGACCGCGGCGAACAGGGCGACGTTCTACCGTCATGAGGTAATGCCATACAATAATCGCATCAGGTACTATGTGATAGAGTTCCCTGCCGGTTCAGTAACTGTTCAGAGGGGGTCCTCGAGCTATACAGGAGGAGCGGGTACAGCAGTTACGCAGGATATCCCGATAACTGCGGTAAGCAGTATTAACAAGGCATTCAGCTTTGTAACGAACACAACAAAAGACAGAGGCATCAGCGGTTTGGTCGACACTGCCGGGACTTACATAGAGGCGGAAAACTACACTGGCACAATTCCAGGCACAGGGACCTTAACAACAACGACTCGTGGCGGAGAGCTCAATGCGAGCGCTTCTCTTCTAACTGGCAGCGGTTCCACTGGAAATTGTGACACGGTATCTTCAAGGGCGGGGAGAGAATATATGTTGAATTTCCCCACAGCAGGCACTTACAACATCTGGATGAGGGGATATGCAGCGGGTACGTCTAACAATACCATTTTCGTGGGATTCTACTCCGGGACTCAGCCGGACAACGGGTGTATTGTGGCATTGCGTGAATCGACCTATAACACGTGGGTATGGACCAGGAACATGCAGAACGGCACCGGCCCTGGCGGGGTAAATCCTCCTTCAGCCAAGTTCACTGTTCCTGCACCGGGAGTTTATCCGATAAGGATATGGATAAGCGAGACAAGTCACTATCTGGACGGTATCTTCATTGACACTATAGGGGGGATACCATCAGATTCAAGCCATGGAACAACTATAAATCCAACACTCGGGACAGCAAAACCATATCCTAGAAACAGGTGGACAGAAGTCATGACCGGTCCGTCTAATATCAGGATGTCGAACTGGAGAGGAGACACATCCGGAGCTGATACCATATTTGACTGGCAGGTCATGGAATTCACCGGCGCACCGGGAGGCGGTGGCGGTTCGGACAAGAAAGTACAGAATCACTACGGAAGTAAATACATTGATCCGACAACGGGACTGTCTGTGGATATCAGGTGTGTGGAATGCCATAATCCGATGAGGTCACAGAGCAACCTCGTGTTTGTCAGAGGTTCCCTCCGCGGCAGGAACGTGGTATTTACTTCATACAGCGGCGCTAACAGCTTTGCCGATGGAGATACGGCCTATAATGGCGTATGCGAAGTATGCCACAGTCAGACTAATTACCACAGGTATGACGGTTCGCAGCCGGTACAGAACCACAACAATGGAAGGGACTGCAGGCTTTGTCACCAGCACATTAATGGCTATCAGCAGGTTGTGTCTGCTGCATGGCCTCATAACACACAGGTGTTTAACGATAACTGCACCTATTGTCATATCGATAACATTAACTACAGCACGAGAGTACCGAACTGGAAATGTGAGCAGTGCCATACCCAAGGCGGCGTGCTGAAGGCAAGTTTCCCGACAGCGCAGAACGTTGTAACCCACAGTGATGCTACGGGATCAGGAAAATATACATACAGCTATGACTGTGTGGACTGTCATGAACCTATGTGGCCTCAGGCGAATGTTAAGTTGATACGCGAAACTCTTGCAGGCAGTATTGTACAGGGCAGCAACATTGAATTCACATGGTTCAACGGGCCGGGATCATTTGCTGACGGGCCTCCTTATAACGAGAATGTATGCGATACCTGTCATTCCCAGACAGACCACCACCAGTCTGACGGCACAGCTCCGCTGGGGCAGTCTCACAATGACGGGCTGGACTGCGCCGGATGTCATCCGCATACGAGCAGTTTCCTGCCGTCAGAGGACAACTGCATATTCTGTCATAACCAGTCTCCTCCGTTCAGTTCGTCAGATACGAGGAGAAGACAGATCGTGGAAGCAATTCCGGATGACGGCACAGGAGACTTTGTCCGGGTGTCGCATCATGTAAGGAAGGATTCTAACCATAATGAGGTTGTAACACCTGAGGACTGCCGTGTATGCCATGACCAGACAAACCATCAGTTATACGGAGATGGAGTCAGTGTGTTGCTTCAGGATCAGGACAATCCTGCTGTGAAATACACCTTTGACGGAACCGGGGCTTCGGTTGAACTGTTCTGTCTGAGCTGTCATGACAGCAACGGAAGCCTTATCAACGGCTCTCAGCCTTTCATCAATGCCGGCGACCCTAACAGCCCGATCAACATCGGATGGATTCCCGGGGTGGCCGCGCACAGCACAAGAGAAATGTGTTACAACTGTCACGGCGATGCAACCGGCGGAGTGAATTCACACGGGTCGGATAATCCATTCATACACAAATTCACATTCATTCCGGGCCAGTCTCAACTGTTCTGTTATAACTGTCATGACGGTTCTGTCGCGACCAGAAACGTGAAAGCGGCTTTTGACCTCCCATACAGTCACAGGACGGGAAATGAAGAATGCAAATCCTGTCACGATAATCATAATTCCCAGACCGGGTTGCATAAAGCCGGAAGTACGAATCTATCAGACATGATCGGCGGGGTGAACAAAGGCATGGGATTTAACTATCAGTATGAGATATGTTTCATGTGCCACAACGCTGCTATTACAAAGACCAATCTCAATAGCGAGATAAATATGGACAGCAGTTTCAGTGGCGGAGGAACGCTTTACCAGACCTACTGGCAGAACATCCCTAACATACAGAGCCAGTTTGCAACCTCAAACTATGCGTACCATCCGTTGTTCGCAGCGGGAAGGAACCAGCCTTCCAACACATTGAATGCAAACTGGAACTCCAGTAATTACAGGAAAAACGACTCGGCAACTGGTGGACCCTTCAATGGCCTTGACAACAACTTCGTTGACGGGTGGAGGTCTACAAGCCTTGTAACATGTTCAGACTGTCATGGAAATGGTACAGCATCAGGAGCACGGGGTATCCATGGTTCTGACTATCCATGGCTGAACAAGAGCATGGATAAGACTGTTACGGTAACAACAGCAGGAGCTGGTACAATTACCCCGAACTCAACAGCGGGTACACAGACCTATGTTATATCCAATACCTGCACAAATTGCCACAGGGCTGATGTATACGGCTGGGGCGCCAAAAATTACGGGCCGAGTATAAACAATGAGAATTTCTCGCGCATAAGCCACCGTGGTGGCGGAATGAGAAACGATTGTCAGGCAACGAGGATCGAAACAAGCAAGGGTGGTAAACAGAAGATCGGGTGCGCAAACTGTCATGGAGGCGGTGAGGTAGCAGGAATACACGGCACTAATCTCGGGGTTGGTACTTCTGGAAGCGATGCATTGGGAAAGAGGTTCCAGAATGGAAATACCAAGCCCGGCCACACGCTCGGAACGACTTCAGCGACCTGTTACACGTCTAATACGGCTCCTCCGCTGAACCAGAGTTTGTCAACATGCGGCACACAGCATGGCAGCGGCAGATCTCAAAGCATGAACTATAATTACACCTGGCAGTAGAACATATCTGAATGAACACCTGAAGGGGAACTGCAAAAGCAGTTCCCCCTTTCTCTGCTCTAATACTTGTTGCTCATGATTACATGATGCGAAGAAAATTGCACATGAATCACTCCGCCATACTTTCAAAATGGACGTATTTTTCATTTAATTCATTATAATAATGCCATGAAACTTCTTCTCATATCCCCGCCATTCGGCAAAAAAGGACAGATGTCCAGGGGACTTCCTATCGCACCGCCTGTTCTTGAATATCTGACAGGACTGACGAATCAGGTGAGGCCGGACATTACTGTCGAACTGCTTGATGCAAACAAGGAATATTTCTATCCTGAAAAGGTTGATGCTGATCTCGTGGGCTTTACTGTCCTGACTCCTCAATCAATTTGGGCTTACAAGATGGCGGACAAACTCAGGGGCCTTGGTAAAAGAGTAGTGCTCGGTGGGATACATGTCACTGCTTTGCCTGATGAAGCAAGGCAGCATGCTGATGCGATCGTTCTGGGGGAAGCGGAACTGATCTGGAAACAACTGCTTGATGATGCTGAAGGGAACAGATTGAAGGCCGTTTATGAAGGCGAGTTCCCGGAGCTTGAAGGCCTGCCCTCTCCTGTCACAAATCTCTGGAAGACAAAATATGTATACGGCTATTTTCAGACATCGAGGGGGTGCCCCTTCAGTTGCACCTTCTGCTCTGTTCACAAGTTTTTTGGCGGCAAGGTGAGAATGAGGCCCGTCAGTGAAGTTGTGGAGGAAGTAGCTTCCAGTTCCAGGAGGCTGTTCTGGGGAATTGATGACAATATCTGGGGGGTGAATGTTCCCAAGACTATAGAACTGTATAAGGAAATGTCCAAGAACGTGAGAGGCAAATGGTGGTTCGGCTCAGGTGACATCAAGTCAGTCAGCCATCCCCGTTCGCACGAGCTTCTGACATATGCAAGAAAGGCGGGGCTTACTGCGGTGCTCCTTGGCTGGGAATCAAATAATATGACCAGTCTTGAGGAATATAAAGCAGTCACAAAGCAGGGAAGGGAGAGAAGGGAAGCCATAAAAAAGATCAGGGATTATGGCATTGAAGTCATGCTTTTTATTATGGTTGGCGGAAGGCAGGACACAAGAAAGGATTTTGACGGGATACTGAAACTGTGCGATGAACTGAAAATATCCGCACATCCAGTGATGACAACACCATTTCCCGGCACAGAGTTGTATGAGTTATATAAGCCATATATTTACGAGGGGCTTGAATGGGACAGCTTTGACGGCAATAATGCAGTATACGAGCATCCTGTTTTATCTCCCAAAGAGAGGGAAGACGCGATAGTTAAACTCAGGGCAGATATTTTCCCGGTGCATAAAATAATCCAGAGGGTGTTTCAGGTATCATGGAAGGGCTTTCCGATGAGCCATATCACCTCTTGGATGATCCAGTATCCTCAGGGCCGGGCGTTCAGAGAATTTGCACGTGAGAGGATGAAGAAGATCTCGCCATCCATTAAGAATTAATCAGCAATACCTTCTGTCATATCGTTATAAGTTAATTATTAAAAAGTGTTATAGATATATCATTAGCAGGAATGAAAATTAACGCATTCTCAGGTAAAATATAAAGTCGATGAGTCCGGAATTAGGCGTTATCATAATGATGAACAACTATTTTCACGATGTGGCAACAGCGCTGCTTATGGCAAGCGGGTTTTTCATCTGGATAATCGTAAAAAAATATGATGACACCGGAAAGAACCCTGAGACGGGAGAATATTTCCTGAAAATATACAGCAGTGCAACAAAACTGGCAAAGTTTGCGCTTATCTGGATAGTTCTCGGAGGAATACCGAGGACGATTTTCTATAAAGATTTTGAATGGGCCAATGCGGCGGGAAAGGGCCAGATACCGGCACTTATTGTCAAACATATCCTTGCATTTGCATTTGTTGGAACAGGTGTGTACCTGTGGCACAGGATTAACAGAAGGGTAAAGGAGATTAAGGGATAAGCATGAAAAAGAAAATACTGTTCATAACGCCTCCGTACCACTGCGGAGTGGTAGAGGTGGCAGGGCACTGGGTGCCCCTGACATTTGTGTATCTTGCCGGAGCTGTGCGCGACGCAGGTTTTGAACCTGTCATCTATGACGCGATGACAAAGCGTCACGGGTATAAAGAGATCAGGAAGAGGATCATTGAGGAAAAGCCCCACTATGTTGCTTCAACAGCGATTACTTCAACAGTGCTTGACGCCCTTGAGATATTAAAACTTGCAAAAGAGATCGACCCGGACATTGTTACCATAATCGGGGGAGTACATCCTACATTTATGTTCAGGGAGATGCTGGAAAATGAATATGTTGATTATGTGGTAAGGGGTGAAGGTGAGGAGACGCTCACTGAACTGCTTTTGAGCCTTAAGCAGGGGAAAGCCCCTGAAAGCGTGAAGGGGGTGTCATACAAGAGCGGGGACAAGATCGCTTCAACACCACCCAGACCGTTCATTAAAGACCTTGACACGTTATCTACTGCATGGGATCTGATCGAGTGGAAGGACTACCGGTATTTTGTGATACCTAAAAGCCGTCTCGGTTCTGTCAGCACATCAAGGGGGTGCAGCCATGACTGTACGTTCTGCTCTCAGCAGAAGTTCTGGCACCAGTCGTGGCGGGGCAGGGTTCCTGAGAGGGTGGCAGAAGAGATAGAGATGCTGAAAACGAAATACGGGGTGAATGTCTTTCTCATCCCGGATGAACACCCGACGCACGACAGGGAGCGGTGGGAAAGGCTTATGGATATCCTGATAGAAAAGGACATGGGCATCTACCTGCTTATGGAGACGAGGGCCGAGGACATTGTTAGAGACAAGGACATCCTCTGGAAATACAGGAAGGCAGGGGTCGTGCATATATACATAGGGGTCGAAGCAACAGACCAGGAGACCCTGGATCTCATCAAGAAAGATGTTAAGATCGAGATCGGTATGGAGGCCATCAGGCTTATCCACGAGCATGACATGATAACAGAGACAAGTTTTCTTCTGGGTTTTCCGCATGAAACAAAGGAGACAGTTGCCCGGACGCTGAAACTGTCAAAAGTGTACAACCCTGATTTTGCGCATTATCTTGCGCTTGCGCCGTGGCCTTATGCTGAGATGTACAAGGAACTGAAGCCGTACATAACTGTGTTTGATTACCGGAAGTACAATCTGATCGACCCAGTGATAAAGCCTGAGAAGATGACGCTGAAGCAGGTGGACTGGGCTATTATCGACTGCTACCGGAGCTTTTATATGGGAAAGCTGAAAGAGCTTCTGACCATGAAGGATTCGTTCAAGAAGCGGTATCTGCTTGTCTCGATGAAACTCATTATGAACAGCTCGTTCATAGTCGACAAGCTCGGGTCACTGGGGAGTATGCCGCCGCAGGTGCAGGAACTGATGAACAAACTGAAGACAGAGCACATTGAGGAAAAACCTGCTAAAGAGCTTAAATCGAGCATAGTAAGGAGGATCAGGATAAACGCCCCTGTGGAGAGAGTGTTTGAATATGTAACCAATCCCGCGAACTGGACCCATTATGTCACGAGCCTCGTGGATGTAAGAAAGATATCTCACAAAACTCTGAGGACAGGGACTACTTATGAATGGACCTACCGCATGCTTGGGATCAATCTTGATGGCAAAGGGAAAGTGGTTGACTACCAGAAGAACAATAAATTCGTAATGGAAATGGAAGGGGCGTTCCCGATACGTGAGAGCTTCACATTCCAGGGTAATGAACATGAGACGGAACTGATGTTTGAGATCCGCTACGAGGTCCCCGGCAAGGTTCTCGGAGTGATAGCGAACAGGCTTGTTATAGAAAAGATGAACGTGAAAGAGGCAGTTGCGGTACTGGAGAAGGTCAAGACCATCTGTGAGACGGAAAAACTGTAACCTGCTTGTATGTCGTTTTAATATGTTCCTCCGCTTTTTTTGAATTATTCCATAATGTTACACAAAACTTTATAGCTTCCTGCAATTTCTTTCTTATTGTTATTTCCCTGCTTCAGTAATAATTGGGGAATAATCAAGCTGATTATATTCCCATGTTCAAATGTTTTTTCTTGCGGTAAATCTCGCATAGGTGCTCAGAATAACTCTGGTAAATAAGACGGAATCGCACGGCGAATATCTGAACAATCAATATGTTGTTTTATTAATACATTTGGTATTGGAGTTGCATAATTATATATGAATGCTAAGGGATAAGGATAAAGAAAGGGTTAACAATTCCGATAAGATAAAAACAGGGTTGTCCTTGATAAATAAATTTAAAATGCAATCGTTAATGATTTTCAGGGTATTATTCTTTAGCGTATTATTTATCCTGATGGCAACTCGGGCTGATGCCCTCGATTACCCACATAACAGTGGGGAGGGCATTGCTTGTGACAGTTGTCATTACGTGTGGGGGTCACAGCCTTCGCTTATGATAGAGGGTCTAACGTATGGACAGAATATTGATGATACCGAATATAATGCGCTGTGCTGGAGCTGTCATGATAACATCACTGCTCCTTTAGTGAAAACTCATTCCAGCCTTCAGATAGACAATGGATATGGAAACTGGACGGTTGAGTGCAGGGTCTGTCATAACCCCCACGGACATAAACAGTTCAGGACCTATGGAAGCGCCAGTTATTTATATCAGGGGACGGTATCTTCAGTGAACGCGACATCATTGACCAGGACAGCAGCAGGATGGACGGACGATCAATATCAGGGTTTGATCCTGGTTCCTAACACTGCTCAAAACTCTTACAATTATAAAATTACAGGGAATACAAGCGATACCCTTACCGTTGAAGGCACTATTGATCTTACAAAGGTCAGTTCAGGCAATACATTCATCATTGTTTATGGGAGTCTCATAAGGGAAAAGATCACTACACCAAACAGTGGGATAAAACCGGTTAGATTTTTCAATTCAACCGGAACCAATTCATTCGCTGACGGTGATGCGACATATGATGGGGTTTGCGAAGTATGCCATACGCAGACGACCCATCATCAAAATGACGTAACGGGAAATCATACCCATAATGCATCTTTAAATTGTACAACCTGTCACAGCCATACAAAAGGATTCAAAATGGCTTGTGATATCTGTCATGGGAATCCACCCACTGTCAACACAGCGACTGGCGGGCCGAATGGTCTGGTGAATAATCCGGGAGTGACCGGCTCATCGACTGCCGGAGCCCATAATGTACACGTCAATACAAAAGGATTTGATTGTGCTGTTTGTCATTATAATAGCGCTGGCTCTGGTTCAACTCATAACAATGGCCTTTCTGTTACCATGGGATTCTACCTGTTCAGCGGATCATATCAGGGAGGGTCTTATGACGGCCAGTCAGGTGTAACCTACAATGCAGCAACTACTGCGCCTGTCACGTCTGTCTCGAATAATAACAACAAAACGTGTTCCAATGTCTATTGCCATAGTACCGGGCAGTCTATAACAAATGGAAGTTCATCTACACCGACTTATGCGTCTCCGGTCTGGGACAACTCAGCAAGTGGAGTATGCGGGACTTGTCATAAGGTTACAGAGGCGAGTGGACTGACCAGCGGCAGTCATGGAGCGCATCTCGGAACAACTGGAGTGAACGGATGCGGGAACTGTCATACCGGAGCAGCCAATGATGCTTCTGCGTATAGCTCAGCAAATCATATCAATACATCAATAGATGTTGCAAACACATATACAGCAGGAGGTACACCCGGCAACGGGTATGGTACCTGCTCAACTGCACCATGTCATGAGGATGGGACAGGGAACCTGATGACAACTCCGATATGGGGAACTCCCGGAGCCGGATGTTCAGAATGCCATGCAGAGGTTCCTGCCACAGGAAATCACACAAAGCATGTTACGACAACCTTGTACAGTACAGCAGCGTGCGGTGACTGTCATGACAGTGCAGTACAGGGGACAACACCACCTGAACAGCATCTTGACAGTAATATCGATGTGTATGACTCGACAGCAGGAGACCTTGGATATCCGCAAAACGTTGCAAAAGGTGGCGCACCGTATGACACTTGCACAACCGCCTATTGTCATAGTACCGGTCAATCAACGACAAACGGTAACTCTTCTACACCAACATATGCAACAGTTACATGGGGTGGCTCAGCAGCATGCGGAACATGTCATAAGGTTACTGAAGCAAGCGGACTGACCAGCGGCAGTCACGCAGCGCATATCGGGACAACCGGGGTTAACGGGTGCGGGGATTGCCATACCGGTGCTGCTAATGACGCGTCATCTTATAACTCTACAACTCATATAAACAGATCAATAAATGTTGCAGCAGGCCTAAGCTACACAGCCGGAGGAACACCAGGTAATGGATATGGTACATGCTCTGCTGCGGCCTGTCATGGCGCGGGAACACCGCAATGGGGTGGAACATTGACATCATGCGGAGACTGTCATATTGGGACTGGCGATGTGGATGATTTCACCTTTGGCAATGGAACACTCGCCAGAATTGACAACGCACAATGGAGCTGGTCCGGGCATGGCAAGACAACAAACACTTATGATATCTCGGGTAATTCTGCAGCAAATCTGCCGAGCGCTGCCAATGGTGGCGATCCCTGCTGGTATTGTCATAGTTCCTTGGTAACTCATAATACGGCTACCAATCCATTCCGGCTGGCAAATAATAATGCCTTGGGGAACGGATGGAATGATGCTTGCCTTGTTTGTCACAAAACGGGCTCAGCAGGCTATGACCCCGACGGCGCTGGTGTAATGACAAGCAAGAACGCAACAAAGAAAATAAATAAATATCATTATGGCGCAAAGCACGGAGCTTCAAATGACGGCGGCTCACTCTGCTGGGATTGTCATGACCCGCATGGAGACAGGACATCAGGTTCAGGCAATATTTTTATGATCCACTCCAGTGTCACAAAAGACAAATCCGATGCATATGGAACCCCCGGATCAACAGTTTCTCCCGTATTTACAAACAAGGTTGCTGGTCCAGATTATGCCAAGACTTCATCTCCATTTAATGGTATATGCAATGTCTGTCATGCAACTGCAAGTCATTACACATCTTCTTCAGGTGATGGACATAATAGCGGGCAGGTATGTACAACGTGTCATAAACACAGTGGTAACAGCACAGTTGATGGCAATGCCTTTAATCCAGACTGCGTGACTTGCCATTCTGTTCAGCAGTCAGGAACCCGACGTATAGTTACAGGAGCATCGGGAGATTTTGTCAGAACAGCACATCATGTAACCAATGGCACTACTACTGAGGTGGTCACAGTTCAGGCGTGCATAGTATGCCATGGAGACCTGACTACACTGAATCATCCCACTGGAGCGCCGGCTGATCCGCAAGTTCAGCTCAGAGATCAGGATACAGGAACAATATCAACTTATAACATTACGTCATCAGCCGCTGCCCTGGAACCATTCTGTGTGAGCTGCCATGACAGTAATGGGAGCGTAGTGAATGGCTCCCAGCCTTTTAACACTGCCACAAGCGGTGTAGATACGAGCAGTCCTGTTAACATCGGATGGACATCAGGTACAATGGCTCACAGCGTAAATGACAGGTGCTTAAGCTGTCATGGGAATTCAGGGGGAGCAGGCGCTACGACAAACCCCAAGAAGAACGCACATGGTTCTGATACATCAAAATTACTAGTTTATACTAACTATAATGCAGGCACTCCCCAGACATTCTGCTACAATTGCCATAATGGGACAGTGTCAACCAAGAATGTACAGGCTGCCTACGGACTCACATACAATCACGCAACTGGTTCACAGAACTGCTCCAAGTGTCATGACCCGCACAAGTCACAGTCGGGACTTCATGTTGCAGGAAGCGCTAATCTTTCCAATATGATCGGAGGCGTTAACAAGAACATCGGTTTCACTTACCAGTATCAGGTATGTTATCAGATCGGTTGTCATGGAACATCGATATATAATAAGACAAATAATGCAAGCGATCTGGCAATGGATTCGTCGCCTTTCAGCCCTAATGGAACGACAGTTTATCGTACCTATTGGGATGTTATACCTAACATTCAGGGTCAATTTGCTACAACCAATCTTGCGTACCATCCGCTGCTTGCAGCAGGAAAGAACCAGCCGGCCAATAATCTGAACTCCAACTGGGATTCGAGTGCTGGAAGGAAGATTGATAATGCCACGGCATGTCCTGATGGTACATGCAACGGTATTGACAACACTTTAGTGAATGGCTGGGAATCTACAAGTCTTGTAACCTGCTCTGACTGCCACGACAACAATTCAGGTACAGGGGCGAGAGGTCCGCATGGCTCTAATAATGCGTGGATAGTGAAAGGTATGGATAAAACTACAGCCGTAGCAGTGACTATAGCAAGCGGCTCAACCATATACCCGAACCAGTCCGCTCCTAATCAGACATACATCAATGGCGTATTCTGTGTGAATTGCCACAGGGCGGATATATATGGCTGGAGTTCAGGCAGTAAACCGAGTACTATGTACGCGAATATGTCGAGGTGGACACATTATAACAACAATGGAGATGGAGAGACTCATGCAAGCAGCGGCGAAGGCGGTTACAGTAACATAGGCTGCAAGAACTGCCATGGCGGCGGTGAGGTAGCGGGTATTCACGGTTCAAACCGAGGGGTAGGGACTAATGGTACATGGCAACAGGGACAGAGATTTATGAACGGTAATGCATGGTCAGGCCATACAGCAAGTGGAACAAGTATGACCTGCTATACAGGAAATCCTCCGGCGATAGGTGTTACCATGTCATCATGTAATGGTCGGCATTCCGGCGGCAGGTCAGGAACTTTGAACTATAGCTATTGATACTATTGTAACAGGGACAATATTTAACGATAAGGCGGAGATACAATCTCCGCCTTTTTTGTTAATATAGAACGATGATTTCCGTAAATAATGTAACAAAATATTTTGGCGACAGGGCTGCAGTCAATGATGTTTCATTCACGGTCAACAAAGGCGAGATACTTGGGTTTCTCGGCCCCAATGGCGCCGGGAAAACGACAACACTCCGTATAATGACCGGATTCTTTCCTCCTTCACAGGGCACGGTAACCATTGATGGGCAGGATGTGTTCGAACATCCATATGAGATCAAGAAGAAGATCGGATATATGCCCGAACATCCGCCGCTTTACTATGACATGTCAGCGCGGGAGTGCCTCAGCTTTGTCGCAGAGATCCACGGACTGAGAGGGAGCGCCGCAGGTAGTGCGATCAGGCGGGTATCAGAACTGTGTGGCATTACCCATATGCTCGACAGGCTCACGGGGAATCTTTCAAAAGGATACCGCCAGCGCGTCGGGCTTGCCCATGCCCTTATTCATGACCCCGCGATACTTATACTCGATGAGCCCACATCCGGCCTCGATCCGATGCAAATAATAGAAATAAGAGAGCTTATCAAAAACCTCGGCAGGGAAAGGACCGTGATCCTGAGCAGCCATATCCTTTTTGAGGTCACAAATGTATGCAAAAGGGTCGCTATCATAAACAATGGCAGGATTGTGGCTGTTGATACTATCGAGAAGCTTTCAGACAAATTTGGGAAAGGGAAACAGATCGTGCTGACCGTAACAAGGCCTGAGCGCATGGACCTTAAAAAGCTGTCTTCCATAGACGGAGTAATAGATGCAGTTCAGGATAACGGCGGAAGATTTACAGTCAGTATTTCAGGGGGCGACAATGTCCTCGAAAGAATATCATCGGAGGTAGTAAGCATGCAGGCGGGGCTCATTGAGATGAAGCATGCGGCTATGACACTTGAAGAGATATTCTTAAAGACTGTATCAGGAGGTTGATGCGTTGAATAATCTGCTGCCGTTCATAAAGAAGGAACTGAAGGCGTACTTTTACTCTCCCATCGCGTATATCGTGGCAGGGGTCTTTTTAGGCCTTGTCGGATATTTCTTTTATTCATCCATGCAGGGATTCAGCATGCAGGCAGTTCAGTTCTCAGCGAGCACCTCTGAAATAACGGGCTTCAATCCGACAAACGTCATCATGAAAGGGCTCTTCAGGAGCATGGGAACCGTTTTTGTGCTTCTTACTCCGTTGATCACCATGAGACTTATCGCTGAGGAGAAGAGGGCGAGGACTATGGAACTGCTTATGACCTCTCCGCTCAGCATCATGACGATCATAGCGGGGAAATTTATTGCAGCCCTGATAATTTATTCGATCATAATCATGTCAACAATATACATACCTCTTACGATCGAATATTTTTCAACAGTGAGCTGGACGCATGTTTTCACCGGTTATCTGGGACTTCTGCTCATTGGAATGGCAATGATATCGGTCGGAGTTCTCTGTTCAGCCGTTACGGACAAGCAGGTAATAGCCGCGGTACTTACAATCGGGATTTTGGTACTGTTCTGGTTCATCGGCGGAGGGATAGGAGGGCATACTGAAAATATCACGAATATCATGCGGGAGCTTTCGCTTTTCAGCCATTTTGAGAATCTGTACAGCGGACTTCTGGATACGAGGGATATCGTATATCTTTTATCATTTGCGGTTGTGGCGCTTTTCCTCTCGCACAGGGTGCTTGAGTCCGGGAGGTGGAAGTGATAGCTGCCAGATCATGCGAAGAGAAGTCAGGGCAAGGCAGATGAAAAAATACATATCGATACCATGAGTGCAGATGTTGTGAAGGGAAAAATATTATATATGGTTGATGACCGGAAATTGAGGAGCAATTTTGTGAAATTTATCGAGTTAGGGATTTTTGAATCTGTTTTGCCCTGACGCCCCAGTGATTTATGACCAATAAACTGATCAAAATATCAGGCATCCTCGGCGTCATCCTCGGCATTGCAGCGGTTAGTTCGGTTTCCATGTATCCTGCAAAGCCGCTGCTGAATGGCTTTATCGCGGTACTGTCGCTGATCTTCCTTCTGGTTTTCTTCATATTCCACTATGAGTCTTTCAAGGCTTTCTCTAAAAAGCGCTCTACGCAGCTCGGCCTGAACAGCATCATGATGATCGTGTTCTTTATATTCATCATTGTCGTCCTTAACCTTATTTCCAGGCAGTATTATGGCAGGCATGATATGTCATCAACCTCGAAATTCTCTCTTGCTCCCCAGACAATGAATGTCGTCAGAGATCTAAAGTCCGAAATTACGGTCACGGTCTTCGGACAGGAGAGCAGCCCGACTTTTATGAGGGCCATGGAGCTGCTTGAAGGGTACAGGTATCTGAACCGCTCTTTCATCTATTCAATTGTTGATCTTGACAGGACGCCGCTTCTTGCCAAGCAGTACGGAATAACTCAATATGACAGTATCGTCGTAACGGCTGAAGGCAAAACAGTCCTTACGCAGGGAATAAGCGAGGAGGCGCTGACAAACGCGATCATTCGGGCTACAAGAGAAGGCAAAAATAAGGTCTATTTCATTGCAGGGCATGGAGAAAAAGATCCCAAAGACAGTGGACGGGGCGGGATGTCAAAAGCAGCGCAGAGGCTCCTGGCCATAGGCTATGACGTTTCTCCGCTTACACTCTCATCCATGGAGTCAGTGCCTGATGCTGCTGAGGTACTGATAATTGCGGGCCCTTCGGAGAGGTTCAGTGCTTCAGATATCCGGAAACTCCAAACGTTCTTATCAGAAGGAGGGCGGGTACTTGCAATGTTTGATCCCGGCTATGATGCTTCAGATATAATCAGCGCTACAGGCATGATGGTACGGAATGCCGTCATCATTGATAAGAAATCAAACCTTGGCGGGAAGGATGAAAATATCCCTCTTGTTGCAGAATATCCGGATACCCCGGTGACAAGGGATTTTAAACTTACAACGGTCTTCCCCGGGGCGGCACCTCTTGAGATCGGCGGTCGGGGCATGGACTATGACTACCTGAGCATTATCACTTCATCACCTGAGAGTATGTTGATTGAAAACAATAAAATTTCCCCGGAGAAAGGGGGGCACATAATCGCCGCTTCAGCAGGGACCAAACATGGGAAAGATGTTGTCCTGCTTTACGGAGATTCTGATTTTGCATCCAATGCATTCTTTGACGCTGTGGGGAACGGCAACCTTTTCATTAACAGCGTCAACTGGCTTGCGGAGGAGGGCGACCTCATATCCATTATGCCGAGGAAGGACGACTTTGTTCCTCTGTATTTGACCTCTGAACAGGCAGGCATCATTTCCTATATATCTGCCGGAGCCATCCCGCTCAGCATTTTCGGTGCCGGCATCTTTATATGGTGGAGGAGAAAAAGATTTTGAGATTCAAAGGGACGCTGATACTTCTCGGCATATCTTTACTTGTTGCTTCCCTGTATATCTTCTATCTTCTTCCCCGTGCGAGGGAGCAGAAACTGATTGAAGAGCTCTCCAGCCGTTTTTTCCGCGTGGATGTCTCGGAGGTTGAATTTCTTCGCATACAGAATCAGAACGGCGGTTTCAATATGATAAAAAACGGTGACCAGTGGAAGCTTACAACACCCATCTTCTTGCCGACAGACAGCAAGGCTCTGCAGAGGTTATTTGAGATAATAACAAAGGGCAAAATCGTCAAGGTCATTACGAATGATATGAGCAGGGCTGCGGAATTTAAGCTTGATCATCCGGTTGCGGCTTTTTTTATAGGATATAAAGGGAGGATCGATGAGCTCGCCATTGGCGGCAGTAATCCCGCGGGGACGGGGGTTTATGCGTTCGCTAAGGGAATAAAAGCTATTTTTGTGGTCGAAAAAGAGATCGCGGAGATCGCAACGGTCGGGCTTTATGACCTCCGCTCAAAGTCGCTCTTCAGTTTTAATCCTGAATCGGTTACCGGAATGCACATTATAAAAAAAGACGGTGATATAGTACTGACAAAAGAAGCAGGGGCATGGGAAATGGTCCGCCCCGTACCAGGGAAAGCGAGTGTACAAGACATATCCGACTTCCTGTTAAATGTGATGAACCAGAGGGCTGATGATTTTTATGATAATAGTGTTCCTGACAGTAAGGATTACAGCGGGACGGTAACACTTCAACTGTATGCCGGAAGGCAGGTATCTGCTGATATCGATGTGCATTACTGGGGCACTGATGTAAACCAGGGTGCCGTGGCGTACCAGAAGGGAATGAAATATGCAGGACGGCTTTCGCGGGATTTCTGGAATCTGGTGAGCAGGGATGCTTCGGTCTACAGATACAGGGACCTCTTTGCCTTTGATGAAAATCAGGTTGGATCACTTGCAGTACAAAAAGGCACTAAGTCATATAAACTTGTCAGAAAGGGAGAAGACTGGTTTTCCGGTGATAAAACCGCTGACAGGAAAAAGGTCACTGAGTTTATCTGGTTTCTCAAGGCATGGAAGGCCTCAAAACTGATAGGTGGATATCTGTCTGCTGTCAAAAACGATCCAATCATCAGCGTAAGTATTGGAGACATGAAAGGCAAAATGATCGGGGCCCTGAAAATCTTTGACAGGATTGAAGGCGGATCAATAGGGTTTACCGCTGATGAGGAACAATTTTTGCATTATGCTGTTTCAGGCAATCTCAGGGATATCTGCGCTGTCAGCAGCATAGATATGAAAAAGATACCGGACCAAGAGGATGTTATCCAATGAAAAAGAAACTTAAGATCATTGTTGTGTCCCTGATAGTTGTAGGGGCCAGTCTTTTAGCGATCTATATCTTTTCTGAAGGGAAAAAAAGAGAGGTCAAAAACATTGTTATTACATACAATGATGTTCTCCGCAAGGCGCACCTTGAGATGAACGCGTCCCTTTTGAGCAGGCTGACGTCTGAAAAGCAGCTAAAAAAAGTGGACAGCTATATCGCGTTCAACCTGAAAAACGGGAGGATAATTGACGGAGAGCTCAGGGACCTGCAGTTTCAGGACATAATAATCCAGGAAAATTCTGCCATTGTGGTTACGATCGAGAGATGGGGCTGGGTTTATATGGACCCGGGGTCAAAGAAACCGGTGTCGGAGATGTTTGATGACGTGTACGGCAATACGTACTCTCTTGTCAGGACCGGGGGCCACTGGGTCGTTGATGATATTGACAGCAATGTTATAGATGCAAGCCCGAAGGAATAAAAGTTCAATAT
Source organism: Nitrospiraceae bacterium (assembly GCA_003599425.1). Lineage (GTDB taxonomy): Bacteria > Nitrospirota > Thermodesulfovibrionia > UBA6902 > UBA6902 > SURF-23. The sequence goes on from QZKC01000044.1 coordinate 18,881, forward strand.
ATGCAAGCACTCTGGAGATTTCTGACATCAAGAAACACAGCGATCGTGCTGCTGATCGTCGTATCAGTGATCCTGCTGATCGGCGCCGCGCTTCCCAACCCTGCGCTCATGTCTGCAAAAGATGTGGAGGAGATGCGGGCTTCGGCGCCTTTTCTCCTCATGATCGGGGAGAACTTCAACAGCATGAAAATAGGCAGGAGCTCTGTTTTCGGCATGATCGGGGTACTTCTTATCATCTCCACAACTTTCTGCAGCATCGACCGTGTTATCAAAAAACTGAAGGCACGGGGGGTGAAGTCCCGGGAACCGTCTTTTGAAGGCCGAAGCGCCTCATCTGTGTTCTCAGCGCCTTTGCAGGAAATTGAACTGAAGATAGTATCCTTGTTGAGAGAACGCCGATGGAAGGCAGATGCGTATGATTCGGAAGATTCAAGGATCATTTCAGCACAGAAGGGGGAAATCGGTTTTTGGGGTTCGATTTTCTTTCATGCGATTCTTATTTCATTGATAGCCGGGATCGCGGTGTATTATTTCTCCGCTTTTTACGCGACAATTATGATCACCGAAGGGCAGGTGCTGAAGCTTGAAAAAGAGACCTTGAGCCGGATCGACAGGATGCCGGCTTTTGGTATCAGGATGCCGGAACTGCTCTTTCAGTTCAATAAGTTTTCATCAGAATATTACAACGACCGCTCTGCTACGGACTATACTGCGGATTTCAACATTACTGATCTGAAAACCGGAAAGCAGTGGAAGCAGATATTCAAAATAAATGAACCCCTCAATTATTACGGCATAGATTTTCTGATGAACATGCAGGGTTATTCCCCCAATTTTGTGCTTTACAGGGACGGGGTGCAGGTCGACGATGTTATTATATCGCTTGATTTCGATCAGAATTTTCGGGACTCATTTGACATGCGGAAGGAAGGGCTGCGGATAGTGGCGCAGTTTTTTCCTGACATGGCACGAAGCGATGACGGAGGGGTATATACAAAAACGTTCAGGCCGAAGAACCCATACTTCGGACTTGAGATATATCAGAATGGTGTTAGGGTATTCAGGGGGCTTGTCGGCAAAGGGCAGGGCGTTTCATTTGGAGAGTATACACTCGTATTTCAGGAACTGAGAAACTGGATAACCTTGAGCCTTGTGAGGGAAACAGGGCTCGGATTTTTCTTTGTCTGTTCAATGATCGGGCTTGCGGGAATATTTGTGAGAATGATCGACCCGGAAAAAAGGATAGTTGCGGTTATGCAGGATACCTGCGAGGAAAAGGTCGTGACCTTTTATTATTCAGCGAAGCATTTTGAAGGGATACTGAGAGAGGATGTCGAGGAGATGATAAGAAGTCTGGACCATATGCAGAGATAAGGAGGGCACACATGTCAAAGATCGAAGGACTATTGTTCTGGGTAGCGATGTTCGCATATTTTTTCAGTTTTCTCTTTTATCTGACAGGCGCTATTTTCAGAAAAGAAAAATCAGACAGGAGGGGCTGGAATATTTTCCTGGCAGCGTTTATATTTCAGACCCTGACTATACTCTGGAGGTGGTACCTGAGCGGCAGGCCTCCGGTCATGGTGAGCTATGAGCATTATCAGCTTGGTTCATGGTGCATAGGTGTTTCCATGGTAACAGGCGGATTAATATACCGCAATATGCGGAACCTGTCAGTGTTCGCTGCCCCGGCCATTCTCTTTATGCTGGGACTCGGGATCGGTACGGAATCGGAGATGATCCCCCTGAGGCCGCCCTACAAGAGCAACTGGCTGTTCATTCATATCGGGTTCGCATGGTTTGCGTGGGGGTGCTTCGTCATAGCTACGATCATGGCTCTCGTCTTTATCATAAAAACGTATAAAAAAGAGCATGGTCCATTCCTCATGAAGTTCCCTGTCGCAGAGGTGCTTGACGAACTGATGTTAAAATTTGTTCTGTTCGGGTTCATTTGTCAGGGACTCATGATAGCTGCGGGCGCAATATGGGCGCATCAACTCTGGGGGAGATACTGGGGGTGGGACCCTGTCGAGACCTGGTCCCTTGTATGCTGGCTCGTATATGGACTTGTCCTGCATTTCAGGCTGATGATGGGATGGAAAGGCATAAAGATAGCGGTACTTATTGTGCTCTCCCTCATAACGTGCATAGTTTATTTCTGGGGGATCGGCTTTCTGCCCCAGACGCACACTTCCATGATGATGGTGGAGTGACATGAGCTAAAACTATGGGGCAAGTATGGTGAAAGAACATATTGAGCAATACCTTAGTATCTTAATATCAAAACCGTCTGTTTTCATGTGTATGATCCATGTGTTTTAATAATCTATTGCATTCAAGATGTTCTTGAACCATGGCTTGCCCCGGGAAAAAATAATGAATTAAATTATATATAAAAAAATCATGCTCTTCAATATCATTCAAAAATCCTTCCTCAACCAGAAAAAGGCTGTTGCCCTTATGCTTGTTTCCGTTGCTGCCGGGACTGCTGTCACGGCGTCCCTTCTGACTGTTTCATATGATATCAGCGGGAAGGTTTCAAAGGAACTGCGGTCTTTCGGGGCCAATATCCTCATTGAACCCAAGGTGGAAGGCCTTGCAGGCATATCGGGACAGAAAAGGTTTTTGAGAGAGGAAGATATCGTCAGGGCCAAGGCCATTTTCTGGAGGCACAACATTATTGGCATAGCTCCTATGCTTGAGGCAACAGTGGAAGTAAAGGCGAACAGCAGAACAGCTACATATGACATCATTGGCATCTGGTATGAAAAGTCATTGCCCCTGCCCGGTGAAGAAAAGCAGTTCACTGCGGGGACCAGGACCGTTTCCCCCTGGTGGGACATTAAAGGACAGTGGCCTGACTCTCACGAAAAGGTAATTGCAGGAGCGTCACTGTCAGAGAGGCTTGGAATAAAGACCGGCGACGAAATTTTCATGAATGGAAAACGCTTCACTGTTTCAGGGACGCTTGAGACCGGCGGCAGGGAGGACAACCAGATAATCATGGAGCTTGGGGCGCTCCAGGAGTTCATGAACATGCCCGGAAAGATATCAAAGGTGCTGGTAAGCGCGCTTTCAAAGCCGATGGATGAATTTGCGTATAAGGACCCGGCCACAATGACACAGGCGGAATACGAAAAGTGGTATTGCACGGGATATATCACTTCCATAGCAAAACAGCTTGAAGAGGTGTTCAGGGGATCACGGGCAAAGCCTGTGTGGAATATTGCCGAGACAGAAGGGAAGGTACTTAACCGCCTTACATTGCTGATATACTTTCTCTCTTTCCTGTCGGTACTTGCAGCGGCCCTCGGGGTCTCAACAACGATGATCATGAGCTTCCTGCGAAGGACCCATGAAATAGGGCTGATGAAGGCTGTTGGCGCTGACAGCGGTAAGATAATAACTGTTTTTATTTCTGAGGCATGTCTTACCGGGCTTATTGGCGGTACAATAGGTTACGTCCTGTCCCTGATAGTATCGCAGTATATCGGGACCCAGGTATTTTCCGCCAGACTGGAACAGAGAGAGATGCTTCTGCCCATAGCTCTTGGAAGCGCCGTTCTCATAGCGGTTCTCGGCACAATACTTCCCATAAAAAAAGCGCTCAGTATCAAACCGGCTATAATTTTGAAAGGAGCAGAATGATGAGGTCCGGGTTTTATCTCTTCTTTAAGAAATCTGTTTCCAGGAGAAAAGGACGTATTGTCATAGCCGCGCTGTCCGTAACTCTTTCTGTTGCGATGGTCAGCGGGATTATAGGTATGACTGCAGGGGTCGGTGCGAAGCTGGGTGAAGAGCTTCGGGCATATGGAGCAAATATCATAGTGTCTCCGCGTGAAGGCAATTATCTTGCGCAGGACGTTGCGGAGAAGGTCTCGAGAATTGACAGTGTGAGGGGGGTCTCAGGGCAGATATTCGGGACAAGCGTTTTCAGAGGTCAGCCAATAGAGATAATAGGTCTGGATATCGCAAAGTTAAAAGACAGGGGCTGGAGACTGCAGGGGAAGTGGCCCCAAAATAACGGGGAGATACTTGCGGGAACGGATCTCAGGTCACAATTCAAAATAGATATCGGGGCAAAGATGCATCTCCCTGGCGGTGATATTGGAGGTGATTTTGTCATCACCGGCTTTATCGAGAGGGGCGGGACAGAGGACAGCGCTTTAATTCTTGATATGCCGGATGCATGGACTGTCACGGGCGCTGACAGACAGTTCAGCGCTGTTCTTGTAAGGGCCGAGGCAGGACGGCTGGATGAGGTTGTTCAACAAATAAGACGCATGATACCTCAGGCTGAAGCAAAGACATTCCGCCAGATAGCTGTTGCTGAGGAGTCCCTGCTGAGAAAGATACAGCTTCTTATGGTGATCGTGACCGTTGTCATACTCTGTGCCGCTGTAATCAGTGTGGCCGCTACGATGGGAGCAAATGTGCTCGAAAGACGGGAGGAGATCGGACTGATGAAGGCGCTGGGCGCTACTAAGGCCCAGATAAATATATTTTACAGGGCAGAAGCGATATTGACAGGGCTTACGGGAGGGGTTGCTGGTTTTATATCAGGCTATTTTTTCACACAGGCGGTATCAAAGGGAGCGTTCGGTTCGTATGTGCCTGTTCCATTTTACATCTTTTTTATATCGCTCCTGTTTGGACTTGTAATTTCTGTAACAGCCAGTTATTTGCCCGTAAGGAATGCATTAAAGTATAATCCGGCTGTGATATTAAGAGGAGAGTAAGCAGCGTGTCATTCATCATTCTGAAGAACATTGTTAAGGAATACGGGCCCGCGCATGCCCTCAGGGGCGTAAGCATGGAAATACAGAAAGGGCAGTGGGTGAATATCATGGGCCCCTCAGGGTCGGGGAAGAGCACATTGCTTAACATCATCGGCGGGCTTGATACTCCGACAAGCGGGGAGGTCTTTGTTGAGGGGATAAAGATCAATGCCCTCTCTGAGGATGATCTCGCATGCTTCAGAAGAGAAAAGACAGGGTTTGTATTTCAGCAGTCGCATCTCGTTCCGTATCTTGACGCAGTCGAGAACGTGATGCTTGCGCAGTATTTCCACAGCATGGCTGATGAAGAAGAGGCGGTCGGAGCGTTGACCCGTGTAGGCCTTGAACACCGTCTGAAGCACAGGCCGTCACAGCTATCCGGAGGAGAGCAGCAGCGTATCTGCATAGCAAGAGCCTTGACAAATGACCCTGTACTTCTCCTTGCTGATGAGCCTACCGGCAACCTCGACCGTGAAAACACAAAGATGATCCTTGAGCTTTTGAAGAAGCTTCACTCTGAAGAACATTTTACGATTATTCTCGTCACACACGATCCTTTTGTCTCTCAATGGGGTGAGAGGGTCCTCATGATGGAGGACGGGAGTATTAAAAGCGATGCCCCCATTAATCCATGAGGCGCTGTTAATAGGTTTTAAAGAAGCGGCCAAGGCCGGGCTCGTATGGCTTGTTTTTTATTCTTATCTTGTCGTCAATGACAGGAAAAATTTCGTGAAACCTTTTTACATGGGCCTGCTGGTATCATTCCTGATAGTTTTCATGTCACAATTCCTTCCTTCAGATATCGTTACAAAGGAAAACGCAGGCAATATTATCTCCATGTCATTTGCGCTTTTTCTAATCATGAGCGGGGCCGCGCTGTTCCACGTGTCCGGTACAAACATGCTAAGCATCAGTGCATCGGGTTATGGTAGTACGTTGCCTGAAGAAACTCAGGTACCTTCCTTGAAGCCGGCTGCATGGGGAATCATTGTTTTATTGTTTACGGTCATATTCTTTGCTCCTGATGGTATGGGTTCACTGCTTCAATTAAGAGAATTGTCCTATATCAAGGGCCGGGGCTCCATGTCTTATATCTCAGCACTGATTGGCGTAGCTGTTGTGGCTGCTGTTCTTTTCACTGTTGTTGGGCTTTATAAGCCATACAAAATAGGAGGGTTTTTTGACGTACCTCAATTGTTGCTCTTCCTCGCAATGGTGAAACTTTTCGGGAGTGGCGCAAAAGAATTTGCGGAGCTTTCCCTTCTTCCGTCAGTGCAAAGGGGTTTCATGAAATTCGCCCATGACTTTGTGCATCAGGTATTCCTCTTCCTGATGGTGCCGGACCATCCTCTTTTAAAGGCAACGTTCTGGAATTTCATTGGAATATTTTTCGGTCCTGATTTTGCTTCATTGGTATCCCTCATTATCCTGCTCTTGTTCCCGTTCATGTTCCTTTACCATAGCCTGAGAGAGACCTTGCCTGAGCCTGAAACGCGGTCAGTAGCTGAAGGAAGAAAGATAAAGGCATTTATACTCTCCGGGAGAAGAAAAAGGGCCTTGCCTGTTGCCTGTTTTATTGTTCTTATACTCATAGCATGGTTTTCACGCAGCGAAGAGACAATTATGCAGATGTACCTTCCAAAACCTATACCGGTTGTTGCTGACAGAGGGGTGGTCATGATCCCCGTGAGGGACCCAACCATGAACGTAATGGATGGTTCACTGCACAAATTCTCAGTTTCATACGAGGGCAGGCAGTATCGGTTGATCCTTATCAAGAAGTGGGACAATACCCTTGCTGCAGCGCTTGATGCTTGCGAGATGTGCCCTCCGGAAGGGTATGGACTTAGAGATGACCATGTTGTTTGTATATATTGCGGGACTCCGATACCGGTCAATACACTCGGTCTGCCGGGAGGGTGTAATCCGATCCCACTTGCATTTACCATCGAAGGCGGCTTTGTAAAGATTGAAATTCATGACATTGTGAAGAAGTGGGGATTTATAAAACCGCTTCAGGGAAAAGAGAGCATGCATTAAAGGTTGTTAATGAAAAATTCAGCGCTTAAATTAATACAGTTACCGCTCAATGTCCTTTCATCGAAGGCATTCTTCCTCTGGATTATTGGAGGCTGGATACTTTATTATGTGCTTTCTGCAATATGGGCCAGAGAAGCATTCGCCGGTTTTATCTCAGGGCTTGAGGGGAATGCTCTCATTCGCATACCGTTCATTCTCTTTCTTGTAAGCGGATATTTCAATCTCATCAGAGCGTCAGTCAGCGTTCTAAAAAAGGGAGGGATACAGTTTTTTCTGTGGCTTTTGCTTCCACTTGGAGCGCTTATATTTTTTACAGGGTTTTTCATCAGCGTTTCATTAAAGCAGATCGAGCAGGTTATTGTGGGAGAAGGAGATATTGTACAGCCCTCATGGAGTTCAGACAGTTACATGATAACGAAGATCAATCCAGGGCTTCGAGAAAATATTACGGATATGGATGCATGGAAAGGTATATTTGCTTACGAACCCAAAATGACGCTTGTGGACAGGAACTCTCGTCCGTTTCTTGTTGGGGCCTATCCGCCAGAAAAAATTGGGAATACTTTTTTTCACATCCTCAATTTCGGCCTTGCTCCGGGAGTTAGGCTTTTTGAGAAAAACCAGATAAAATCAGAAGGCTACATGGCGCTCAAGATCCTTCAGCCCGGCAGCAGTGATCTGTTCGAAATTGAAGGCTACCCGTACCGGTTTCAGGTATCAATGGAGCCGGAGAAAATATTCCAGGGAGAAGGTGGGATCGTCTCTCGATACAATTTAAAACTTCCTGTTTACAAAGTGAAGGTATACAGGGATGAAGAGGTTATTGCTGAAGGGATTTCAAAGGAGGGTATCAAATTTGATGATTTAGATATCGGGTTTTATGAACCGGTATTCTGGTCAATGCTTGAGATTGTCAATGACCCCGGTATCAGGCTTATAAAAACGGGGATACTGTTAATTGTTATTGGGTTACCGGGTACTTTGAGCAGGATAGTTGCATCAAAAGTAAAAAAATAATTGTTCAATCATCCTCTGTCACTTCTTCTGTCAAAGTGACAATTTCTTGTTCTTCCGGGATGTCATATTGGCATTGAATTTCACTCTGTCTTTTGTCTAACGCAGTGTTATTTATAAAAGGCACTATTTTTGCATTATAATCGAAGATTAAAAATATATAGCATTATATTACCTATTATAAAATATACCAAATAAACCATTAGGAGAAAAGAAAATGTTCAATGAGAGCCAAATGACGTGCAAGACAAAAGAGAAGTTATTTCTGAAAACTGTTTTCAACTCAAATAAAAAACGATGTCGGGAGAAAGGGCCATTAGCTGATCTCTTTCTTACATTATTATTTCTCCTTACCTTTCTTACTTCTTTTACCCTTACCCTCAACATAGAATCAGCAGCAGCCGCGTGCACAGACAATGACGCAGACGGCTACGGGAACCCCGGAGACCCGTCCTGTCCGAATGGAGCAGCAACGGACTGTAATGACACAAAATCCTATATCAATCCCGGAAGGCCCGACACTAACTGTAACGGGGTGGACGACAACTGCAACGGTACAGC
>QZKC01000026.1 GCA_003599425.1 Nitrospiraceae bacterium
TAAGCTTTCTTTTGGAACAGATTCCCACTTGAAATGACAAGCCCTTACTATTCCCTGCAAGGAACGGGCGCTGAGGATTATCTGCTCATGATACAGATAGTTAATAAATTTTATATTTGAAGCAACATCAGGTTTCCAGCAAAGGTATCTAACTGCTCGCGCCTGAGGTATCTTGTTATGCAACAAATATTCTTTCCATTGCGTGACATATTCTTCAGGGACATACAATGGTTTATAAGGCTTATCAAAGCCTACAGAACAGCAAATTATTTTTAGATGTGAAATGATTGCATCGATAGGTTTAGGTTCTGATATCTTTTTAATATTACTTAAGGAATAATTAAGTTTCTTAAAAACATCATCAAATATAATGGTGGACAGATTTATATTCATCTTTTTCTATGACGTTATTTCTTTAACAACTCGTTGTTCGAGAGAACGGACTCTTATTTTAAATACGACACGGCGACTCTGTTCACGGTTTTCAAGACCGGTAGTTTCATCTATTTTAAGTTCAGCGCTTCCTCTACCGCTCGCAGACAGCATCTTAACAAAATAGTCTTTTACTGTCCTGCCGTCGGGCGTGAGAGAATGCTTCTCGTTTAAAATTATGAGACTTTGAGCTACAACCGCCATTGAGCGCCTCTGGCTAAGATCCCAGTTATACTGGTCTTTATCCATGTTCACTGGCCCACTTGAATCGGTATGTCCTTCTACAACAATAGAATTTATATCATCCCGAAATCTTTTGTCGCATACTACATTGGCAAGCCTTGGAATAAAAGGATGGAGAAAATCAATTCCTTTTGGCGGAATTTCTGCTTTATTAAGCTCAAAATCCAGCAGGCCTTCTGGCACCAGAATTAATAAACCAAGTGGGTCTTTGGGGTCCGGGTCAACTTTTACACCCTTTTGCATAAATTCCCTTAATTCTTTTTTTAATTCAAGAAGGATAGAATATCGGGTGTTTTCCCCTTCTTGCTGGGCCTCGTTATGCGTAACACATAAAAGCAAAATAAAAATTATCGCAAGCGACGTCATTAAATCCGTGAATGAATTAGCAAGGCCACCCTGATCCTCTGAAGAAGCCATTAATTAATCCCTCTTCTTATGTATTACATCATTAAGGTTCTGCAATAATTCGTCAAGTTCACCAACTGACTGGGCAAGCCCTTTAACTGCATTGCCAAAATGTTCGTTGGAAACTTGTACAAGCGTCTTAAAATTCTCCTCAGTTATCTCTGTATAATTATTTAAATTGTCAGATAGTTGCAAGAATAATTCCTTTGCAGAATTCTCTACCTTCTGAAAAGTGTCTTTGTATTTTTCCATTGATTGATAAATTTGATTCCATACTTCTTTTTGGTCTTTATTTGCTACCTGCAATTGTTGAATTTGCTCTTTTGTTAACCCTGCTATCGTTTTTAAAGACTCCTGATTGTCTTTAATCGTTGCCGAAACTTGCGTCATTAACTTAGTAGATAGATTTACATCATCTGTTACTTGTTTTAAGTCACTAGTTACTTGTCCATATTTGCCAATAGAATCCTTAAATCCTAATAAAGCAATGGTAAGAGAGTCTTTTAATTCAGATGTTAATTCAATCTGTGACTGATATTTTTCAATAAGCTGATCTAATTTAGCGGAGTTCTGATTTGACCAGTCACCAGCTTTTTGGATGACATCTTTAGCTGCGTTGGTTGTATCAGTTGACGATTTCTGCATAACTTCAGCCATCTGTTCTCCGAGCTGTGATACTTTTTCAGAAAGGCCAAGAGTTACAGCCGTGAGTTTTAATGTCATGTCATTAACAGAGGAATTAGCGGTTTCTTTGAGCTGTATCATCAAATCTCTAAGAACTCCGGTTAATGCTTCGACCTGTTCCTGCCCAGTTGTTATTTGTTTTTCTGTTGAATTCCTTGCCAGATTGATTAAAGCTTGAAGGTCTGTCTGAGTCTGCGAGGACTGCACTTTCATATTTTCAAGAAGTAAAGCCGTCTCTTTTAGTGTCATTACAATTTGATCAAACTGATCTTTTGCAGAGCCTGACATAGATTCGTTAAACGAATCACCCATTGTTTTGAGAGTAGTCTTTAAGGACTCTTCGAGGCTCTTGAGCAATGTTTCAAGCTCACCTTTGATAGAATCCTGTTTTTTTGTTTCTGCCGCTCTCATTAAGTTATTCAACTCTTCGATTGTCACCACCATCCGCTCAAGTGTTGGCCCCATACTTTCGCTGAAACTTTGTTTGAGCTTCAATGAAAGATCAGTATTAAATAGTCGGAAGGCGTTTGTTTGTTCCGCTATGTCATGGTGAATGCCTGACAAGACTTGAGTTGATGTAAGTCTTGGGATAAGGCTATCAATCGCGGTAACAAGACTTCTTCGAGACTGGCTTAACCTGTGAAAGACAGGTTTCTCACAGATGAGAAAGATCGTGGCAGAAGATATGGCAGCTACGGAAGATACAAACTTACCAGAAAGTCCTCCTATTAATTCCTCTATCCCGTCAAACCTCATAGTGTTAGGATTTCTCTTTACATCAAATAAAGCAATTAGAATTGCAAGAAATGTAAAAAGAAGACCCAACCCTGTGACTATGCCAGGAATAGAAAGAAACACGCCCCGACTTAACTGTGCATCAATTAATGCAGATTCACTAAAGGCAGACCCAGCGCTATCAGATGCCCAAAATTGATCTTCGCCATCTTTATTTTTATGTCTAACAATTTGGGCCTTAAAACTATTCCATGCTGTAAAAAAAGACGGATTTTTATCAAATACTTGAGCCACCGCGTCATATGCTGCTTCTGTCAACCCATGCCATAGTCTCACATGCTGTTGATTTTGTATCGCTTTAAGCTCTTTAACAATTGATACATATAATCGGGATTCTCTTCTAAAATAGATATATAGCTTGATGAGATAATACGCAGGGAATATAAGAAGTCCTATTGCTGCCACCCATGAAAACCATGGTGCCTTTAGCCCAAGCCATTCCCATTGTATTTTTAAAAGTTCAATAAATGACATTTACTTCCCTTTAATTTTAATGCCCGTGATTGCATAATTATATTTCAAGGGGTTAGCAAAATGAAAGTTTTTTAAATGATTAGGAGTAGCAACGCATTAGTCATTCATTATAGTATGCGCTAAAGAGGACAAAGGTTATGAACAAATATGGTGTCCGGAGAAACAACGATCTTTGCAAGATCGACAAGATGCTGGTGATGAGTAAAAAATATTATTTGCGTGTTCCCAGAGAGTTCTGCAAGGATTTTCAAGGTTGCAGCAGAGCGGTTATCATCAAAATTAACGAGGATATCGTCTACGATAAAGGGCAGCGGCTCGCCGGATTCAAGCTGCATCTCAAGACTTGCAAGACGGAGAGACAAGTAAAGCTGATCACTTGTGCCGTCGCTCATTCCTTCACACATATTAATCTTCTTAACAGCAGCATCGTCTATTTTGTGGCCACAAAATAGGCCATAATATTCTCATTCTGGTACTTTTGTTCGTCATTTTCGATTTTCGGGCCAAGAATGGGCCACAAATCAGACCGTTGGGAGATAATCCTTCGCCAAGCTTCAGGTCCAGATACGTTCATTTTTCACTTAATTTCGCAGTGAAAATAACCGAATATCTTGTCATGGGCTATACCTTGCTTAATCAGGAGAGTCTTATATTGTGAGAGAAGTTATTGTATCAAACCGTGATGCTGATTATTTTACCAAGAATGGATTGATGACCTTATCGGGCCTGTATGAGCATCAATGGCCTGATGCTGTCATTAAAGAGCTCCTTGATAATTCACTTGATGTCATTTACACCTCCAAGTTACAAGATAGATGGATCAGGGTTAACCACAGTCAGGGCTTTTTCAGCATTCATGACAGCTTCGACGGCATACCCGAAGCGATACTGGACAAGGTCCTTAATTTTTCAAAGTACGTCAGCACAAAAAGCCATTACGTTGCAATTGACAGGGGGTGCCTTGGAAATGCATTAAAGACCATAATCGGGATCTGTCACATTCTCGACTACAGGCTGTATTTCGTCACTGAAGGGAAAAAGATCCACTATGAAATTAATGAGTCATTGCTGGACGCTGATATCGTAGAGGTTAAAAAGACAGAAGAACCGGCTGAAGGCAAGCCCGGCATCTATATTGATGGGATATCGCTCAGGTCCCTTAGATTGAGAAGATATATCGAGCTATATTATATCCTCAATCCGGACGTAACATTTTTCTTCAATGATGAACGGTATGCTGCAGTCGCAGGGAATATCGACAGGTCTAACAGCGTAACTCCTGTTCAATGGTATTCACTTGAAAACTTTAAAAGACTGCTGCAGGTAATAGCAACCACCGTTGACGCTCAAAAAACAGTCAAAGAGTTTTGCAGAAATACCTTCTCTGGCATTCAGCGTCAAATTTCGAAGCTTGATTTCCGATTCAAAAAACTGGGGGAGTTTTACCAGGATGAATACGAAATCGAATCCTTGTATTACAAATTAAGAGAACTTACAATTTATAAAGCACCGGCACGTTCAAAGAAACCCAAACCATCTCCGCTTCTGAAAAAACATTTAATCAAAGACACATTCCTGAAGGTAATCCGTAAAGAGGACTTGATCGCCAAACGGATATTCTTTAGCAATCTCGATAACAATGAAGGATCAACGCCGTTTATAATTGAAGGGTATCTCCTGAAAGCTTCTGATAATTTGGGGTTCTCCCGGATAACGGGGAATGTGCTTGTAGCTATAAATAACTCCATCCCATATGACGACTGCCCGTTTGTCTTTTCTGAAAAAAAGAAAATACTATTTTGCAAAAAGGAGATTGAAGCAGACTCCCTATCCGGGCTGCTCAAAGAAAGAGGATTTAAAAATGCAAAGCATCTTGTGCTTTTTTTACATTTCGTCGCCCCCTATAATGCCCTTAAGATCACAACCAAGGCAAAAGATGAAATAATATCCGATGAGTTCCTGCACTGGCTGATCCCTTTTGTAGAGTCTCTTTTAAAGAAAACCATTAAACAGATTGATAAGGCTGCAAAGAAAGGCTCTCCAATCGCCATTGAAACAGGCAAGACCAGAAACATCCCGAAATCACAACTATTGCGAAAGCATTTTATGGAGAGCTTTGAAATCGCAGCAGGAAGTCAAAAAATTGCGGCTGTCAGGCAGGTTTTCTATCAAGAGCGGAATATCATAAACATAAAATACCAGATAGATATCACTGACTATAATTATTTCACACAAATAATCTGCACAGAATTCATCGAAGAGTACCCTGAACTTGAGGACAGACTCCTTTTTGAGCGAAGAGGCTATTTCTATAATCCGTTTGACGGGTCAGAGCTGCCGCTGGGAACCGGAGATGTCATATCATACATTACAGCAAAGCCTAAAAATAAAATATATGAAAGAAGACGGTTGGTCTTCTCATTTCCGGTGGAGCTGCAAATTCCTCACGTGCTGTTCATTGAAAAGGCAGGTTTCAATGTCATTTTAAAGCAGTCCGGGCTGTTGAATAAACTGAACCTCGGTGTGATAAGCACACAGGGTTTCGGGACACGGGCTTGTAAAAGGCTGATGGACTGGTTTATTTCACGGGGTATCAAAGTTTATATACTTCATGACTGTGATATACAAGGGTATCTGATAGATTCCAAATTCAAGACCGGCAGCGCCACTTTTAAAAAGAAACTGGATGTTGAATGCATCGGATTGAAGCTGAACCAAGTTCATGAATTGAATAAGATGGGATACGTAGAGGAGTTCCAAAGCAAGAAGAAATACAAGGAATGTCTGAAAATAATGACTGAGGACGAGAAGAAATTCTTTATTGCAAATGCAGGAGACAAAAAATACAGACGTGTTGAACTTAATACCCTTACAAGTGATGAGCTTGTCAAATTCATTGAGGACAGGATACCCGCAGTCGAGGTTAAGCCGTCCATAGAGCAGTTAGAGAGCTTTATCGAGATTGATAGCGCTGAGATCATCAAAAAGGCCCTATACGAAGTTTACGGCTCAAAGGTCTCCGGGCTCCTTGATATCGATATTAAGGACATAGCACGAAAAGTTCATGAAATGCCTCAATATGGACTTCGCTGGACTGATAACCTAATAAATTACTTACAAAAACACAAAGAAAAAAAGATAGAAGAGCTGGTGAAGATAATCCAGAATTTGTAATTTCGTACAAATCGGTACGATATTTATTGCAAGTATCGAGCTGGTAAAAATGCCGGTTTTTACAAGAAACGTATCTTCTATTTCAGTTGCTGCCATAATCTTTAAGTCCCATTCGTTCCCAACTCAACTACAAAATCCTTCAATCCCCCCCCCAAAAGTAATACAAGAATAGATGAAAAGTTTGAGGTGGCAAGATAAAGCATTAGCGTAAAACACGCTATATGCAAGCCAACACGTTGAAATGTTTAGACTTTTCAATAATGTATCGCTGCCATATGGTAACTTTATAGTTTTTTGGTCATTTAGTGGAAATCTTGGGGCCTAAAAAGATGTCTGAAAAGTAATACATAAGAAACCATAAAAAAGGAGGAACCATGAGATTCAAAGAAACAAAGACTAACGAAAATAAAGCAGCAAAGAAACATCTGTCATTTTCAGACAAGAAGACTTTTGCCGATGTCTTTCTGTCAGATGAAGGGAGAGGACCTTTCCGCACCGGTAAACGAAATCTATCATGTGCGATAGCGATACTTGATGAGCACAAAGAGGTTAAGGCTATTTTCACATGCACAGGCCGCTCGTTATATGAGCTTGTAAAGCTTGTCGGCCTTTTCCGGAAAGATAAGGTGTTGGAGAAGTACGGCGAATGGGAAATCCTGAAAGGCAGCAAGGATGGCTCTCCGTATATTCAGCAGAATGACATCAGACATGCCATTACAGAGGAAGAGTTCAGAAATTTTGTCGATATGGTCAATACCCTGAATGAGCATCCGGACATTCATAAAGAATTGCTGGAGGTTCGCGGTGCGCTTTAAGGACAAGAAACATCAAAGCATATACCTTGACAGTAAATGCTTTGCGCAGATTCAAAACATTGCCTCATCGGAGAAGAAGAGCATCAACAAGATAATCAACGAACTCGTAAAAACCGGGCTCTCCAAGCGCCAGGAGGATGTCCTCGGCCTTGATCAGATAGCAAACGCAATCAAAGCGGATTTGCAGTTACAAAGGGATGAGCTCAGGCGGCAATCGAACCGTCTCGCGAGTTTGCTCCATAAGGTCGGCCTTCATGCGATAGCAAACCGGTATCAGACCACATATTTACATGCGCGCGTAACGGATAGTGATACCGCTAAAAAGACAGCCGATACCGGCTGGAATTACGCGATTGAAAAGCTGAGAGAGAGGATAGAAGATGATAGTGAAAAGTAGTTTCTTTAATAATACCACCGGAACAACGTCATCAAACCTCAACTATATCGGCAGAACCGGAGCGTTTGAAGGCGGCCGCGGGATGATATTTGACCGTGAAGGTAATATCCTTCAAAAAGATGATCTCACTGAATTGAAACAAGATATACGCCATGCGCAAATGGAGCGCAGAATAATATTTTCCCCTGCTGACCCGGAGTACTCAAAAGAAGACATCGGAATACTTATAAGGGAGATACTGGAACACTATCAGGTGCAATTTGATAAGAACTTTGACTATGTTTTTGCGCTTCACGACCATAACGAGAGACTCCACGCGCATGTGCTGGCATGGGGAGACCGTGAAAATCTCCAAATGGATAAAGATGATCTCTCTGCACTGCGAGAGTTAGCGCATGGGATTGAAGTGGAGATGGAAAAATCCAATGAGTTTTCTATGGGAGCCTATGAAAAAAATGATTTCCCTGAGCTTGATTCAAAAGACTTTTCAATAGGAGATGATTAATGAGAAGCTTTGAAGAATTTGCCATAAGATTTTCGTTTTTCAGAAAGCACGCAAAAATAATTCTCATCTGGTTCTGTACGCTTTCACTTATCACTTTTGCTTACCTTACATATTTGGGAATTACATCCGACAGCAAGCTCCAGCCGTATTCCATATATTCATCTGAAAGCTACTCGGAATACAGTTATATAGTGAGAACATATCCGGTCAACCTATTTATCAAAAACTCTATAATGGGCTCGATATTCCCAAACTACCTGAAGGACAGAAGCGATTTTTTTTATGCAATCCATAACCGGTGGATGGCTGTAGTTAAAAAGAAAGCGCTCTTTGATTTAAGCGTCTCTTTCGGATTTTCCGCTATCTTTGTTGTGCTTGGTTTGTCTTTCATATCCAAAAGAGGAATTAAAACCAGCGACCAGAGTTTTGTAAGGGGATCTCGGTTTGCAAAAACCGCAGAAATTAATGTACGCATTAAAGATTACAGAATCACTTTCGGCAAAGAAAAGATACGGTTTCCGAAAAGCTTTGAGAATACCGGTGTCTTTCTCTTTGGCGCTCCAGGTTCAGGGAAATCTACATTCATTAAACACCTGCTTCCGCAAATAGAGGGATTCCCCGGCATCATTTATGACCGCAAGCCGGAATTTTACCCTATATTTTATAATCCCAAAAAAGATCTGCTTCTGGATCCAATTGACGCAAGAAGCATTCAGTGGAACATCTTTAAAGAAATCAGGGAGCAGGAGGACATTATCAATATTGTCAAATCCTTGGTTCCATTGCCTGTGGAACCGCAACATGCCTTCTGGTATCTTGCATCGCAACAAATTTTCACTGCTATTTTTAACCTCTTATGGCAGACGGGAAATGCCTCCAATAAAAATTTGATCGAGTTTCTTTATCGGTATGGAAGCAATAGAGAAAAGCTCCTTCTTGAACTTCGAAACTATCCACAGGTGCATGGTTACCTTTCGCGTGATAACAATATGTCCAACTCTGTTATGGCTGTATTTTCGCAGTTTGCGAATGCACTTATTCAGAGACATTTCTACCATGACGGGAATTTCTCAGTCCGGGAATTTATTAATAATGGAACGGGAAGGCTTTTTATTGTAAACAGAATAGCAACAGAAGAATCATTTAAAGGATACTATAGTCTGTTCTTGGATCTTGCTTTTAGAGAATTTCTCTGCCGTCCCATCAACAGGCAATATCGTTTCTGGTTTATAATTGATGAATTCCCTTCCCTCATGAAGCTTGAGACACTTGAGAAACTACTTGCCGAAGGGCGTGACCGGGGCAGTTGTCCCCTGCTTGGAGCGCAGGATTTTGAACAGGTGAAAAAGAACTACGGCACTAATGCATATTCTATCTTTAACCAGACCAATACGAAAGTTGTTTTTCGCATCAATGATCCGAACACATCGGAATATTTAAGCAAAGCTTTTGGAGAGCAGGAGATAGTAACGCCGGTAAAAACTCTCTCGACCAGTACAAACAGACACAGAGAGGGCTACAGCTTTTCCGAGCAGAAGAATGTAAGCAAACTCATCCTGCCCTCGGAGATTAAGGGATTAGAAACTCTCACAGCCTTTGCATCAATCGGAGAATACCCAATCACAAAATTAACCTTAGATATTTTTAAAGAACAGGGCAAAAATGTGCTTATTCCCAAAGCTGTGCCTGAGATAAACATCTCGTTTGTAGACGATAAAATACGTGAACTGCTTCCATGATGTTAAACAAAGACAGTAATAATCAAAGAAACAATATACATATAGGAATACCATTGATGGGTTCCTTGCAAATTCCAGTGCACCGATATTATAATTCCGTACCACCACTAAAACGGGATTTAAATATGTCAGGGAAAATCCGCACACGTGAAAAATGTTCAATCTGCAAGCGATCCTTTCATATTAAAGAGGAAGAAGATATTTTCTGTCCTGCCTGCGGGACCCGTCCCAAGACCTTTTTTATCTTTCTTTATCATCAGCAGGGAAAGCACCGGATAAGCCGGGATAGTGACGGTTATGTTCTGGACAGTTACAAACGCGCCCACAGGCTTTTAGAAAACATCCGCAAGGCCATTGATGACGGCACATTCAATATATCCAATTACCTGCCAAAAGAGATAGAGCAGTTTAAAGGTTATAAAATGCTTCCCAAATGGCAGGAATCGAAGAATCATAAAGGACTTTCACAATGGCATATACGCAAGATCAACGAGTATGTCAGGAATTATTATCTGCCTTATTTCAGAGACAAAGACACACGGAGGATTTCAAAATTTCACGTCGAGGATTTCTTAGCCTGTCTGCCGGGAAAACTATCTTTAAAGACTAAAAAGAATATCATGGACATGCTGCGGAATTTTTGCCGCTGGTTATATCAGATGGAGATTCTTGTTAAGCTCCCTGTCTTCCCGACTATCACTCCTCCCGAACCTCCGATAAAGTACATTGAAAAAAGTACACAACTTACTTGCCTTGAGCTGATACCGGAAGAACATAAACCTATTTTTCAATTTCTCATGTATCACCCGGTGCGAATAGGGGAAGCTTGCGCTTTACAGATCAAAGATATCAATCCGGTAAGCCGGATAATTGAGATAAGCAAGTCAGTTGGTTACAAGAGAGAAATAAAATCACGGAAGAACAAAAAACCGTATCATCTTCCCTTATCGATACATTTCAATTACGGCCTGCTTAAAAACAAATTCCCGGAAGCTTTTGTTTTTACCCGTCGAGGCGGCAAAGTCTACAATCCGGATTATTTGGCAGGAATATGGCGAACGGCTCTCAAAGGCACAAAAGTTCCTTACATCAATCTCTATAACGCGACACGTCACAGCATAGCATCTCAGGCGATAAATGCAGGGATCGGTCTTGAACGGATATCAAAAGCACTGGGACACAGTACCATTGAAATGACAAAAAAATACGCTTCAATGAATGTTGAATTACTCAGGGATATTATTGACATTGGTGCACAAGTGGTGCACATTCCCAAAACTGAAGCCGGTAACTAATTAAAATTACGAATTAAATTTATTATGTCCGGGGGTTCAAATCCCCCCTTCGGCATTAATTACTTTTATAAAATCCGTTCACACATGGCGCACAAAAAATAAAATTGTAGCTTACTCAATCTCCTCTATCTCCACTTTATCCAATAATCCAAGGTCATTCATTATCTGATTGAGTTCAGTAGCTATATTTCGTGCAGCATCTTTCTTGAGGGATACTCGAAAATCAATACCGATTGATAACTTCTCACCGCTTCTTAATTTCGGGAGAATCCTTGTCCCGAGGCGGTTCCATAATTCAGGCGGGATTGTGCCGACTTGTACAAATACTGTTTATGTCTGTCTTTTAGCTTCGCGGCCTCGTGCCTTTGCAATATGGATAACGTGAGCATCCGTAGAATTTTCCCCGCCTTCCAGTACGCGGGACCATTCCAGATCCACATTTCGGGCATGTAATATCGGCAGATATTTTTTCTGTTGTCTGTTTCTTTGTATTTTTTACTTCTTTACAAGCCTTGCATATTCTTCCCGTCCCTGAAATTAGAGTCTTATCCTTAAAATCATCAAGCTTCTTGATCTCCTTGCACTTCGGGCATTCCTTCATCTCTCCATCTGACAGTCCCTCGATAGTCTCGTGAATGTCATTTACGATCTCATGATTTCCCCTCACTGGCTTTATCAATGAGGAGATTCTTTTATCCAGAGTATGAATAGGGTTTTGTCCGACATTGAAGCGGTTTATTCTCAGGAATTTATATCCATAGCTTTCCAGTACTTTTTCCCGGTAAATATCTTCGTCGGAATAGTATCTCCAGTAGTTAACTTCGTTGATCCCTTCGATATTCTTGAAGTGCTCATGAAACCCGTCGTACTCGATGATGATCTTATGCTCTGTCCCTGATTCATCTGAATATATAAGCAGAAAGTCCACCTTATATTCCGGATGGTTATATCTCTTGTCGAGTTGCTTCAAGTACTTACCCAATTCGAACTGGGGGAAAAAGTCGATCCTCTGTTTGTTTTTATTACAGAAATCTGTCTGGTAGAGCCAATGGAGTACATAAGGCTCCATTGCCGACTTAGGGTCTACCATGGTCACGGGTTTTTCCTTCTTTGCGTCTTCAAGAACATTGTGATAATGCCTGAGAGCCTCCCCGATGGACCCAGTAAATTGACTTAGTGGTTTGCTTAAAACAAAATGCATTCGTTCGCGGGCGCGACTAAGTCCAACGTTAAGTCTCTGAGCTTTGATCTTGCCGTCTTCCTCAATGTCCACGCTTTCAAGGTCCTTAATGAACACACCCCATAACTTGTCGTCGGTCTCTGTGGCAACCATCGAGTAGTAGACTATGTCCCTTTCTTCGCCCTGGCAAGTGTCGAAGGTCATGATTTTGAGGCGCATTTCATCGAAGAAGTAATCCTTTTCTGGTAAGGCGCTTATCTTATCCATTAGAAGCTTTTGTTGATTCGTGTGGGGAGTAATTATCCCTACAGTATGCTTACAACTATTGGTTTTGAGTGCCTGCAGTTCCTTTATAACAAAATCTATTTCAATAGTATTCGTATTTTGAACGAGTTCTGCTTTGTCATCATGGTCAACAAAGGAAAAGACCAGGACCTCGTCAATCGATTTGCCCCTTATTTTCATGACCTGCAGGGTATCACGGTAGAAGTATCTGTTGGAATAGGAAATTATTTCTTTGTATCCCCGGAAATATTTCATCAACTGTGTGCTGTAGTTGCTGATGAATTCAAAGAAGTCGAGGATCGATGTTTTGATATTGAATTTCTCCAGTCTCACAAGCTTATCCGAAGAAGTAGAGATAGTTCTTTTAAATGTATCCCGCAGCCTATTGAGGTACTCCGTGTTTGTCTCTGATTTGGCCTGAGCAGCCTTTACGTTGCTAAATTGTTTCCTGTCACCGAGGATGAGGACTTTCTTGGCCCTTAGCAGGGCAGGAAATGCCTGCGCTATGCTTACCTGCGAGGCCTCATCGATGATCAGCAGATCAAATATTTCGGGTTCAAGAGGTATGTATTCAGCATAGTCCCTGATTCCCGCCAGTATACAGGGGAACGCTTCTTTTAATTTCAGGAATTTGTCCTGCGGGAACTTGATCTTCTGCTTGATGACCTCCCTGAGGGCATGGGCGTCCGCCTTGTTGCCTTCAAAGAAATCAATTACCCTTCCATCCATAATATATGTCATCTGAACCGTAACAAGCTCTTCGATGGCCTTTTTACGGTTTGCATAACCCACTATGGGGAGAGCGTTGAACTGCATTGAAGTTTTTTGCTTGAGGCTTATGTATCTCAGAAGCCGGTTAATTTCGCTATCGGCACTTCGGGCAAGTCCGTTATCGAAATATGTTTCAATTGCTGATGGATCAAAACCAATCTTCTTGAACGTTCTTTCATAATACCTGCGCCGTTCCTCTATGTATTTAAGGTCGTCAAGGACTCTCACCATTGCTTCAAGCGAGTTACATGCATTCTCATCTTTCACGATCAAATGTATTACACGGGAGAAATCCCATTCGGCCGGTAATGGCACTTTCATCTGTTTTCTCAACGTAAATGAGGCAAAGTGGAATATCTCTTGTATCTCTTTTATCTCCTTAAGGCTTTTTCTCGGCTGATCAATCTTGTTTAAAGGGAAGGACTGTTTGAAGCCAGTATCCAATTGCCGGATTTTCCCGCGCATGAATATGGAAGCCAATAGGCCCGAAACCTTCTCATACTGGCTAATGAACGATGACAGAATGGTCATGTCTCGGTCAGAGAACGACTCTAATCTTGTGACAATATTGATGCGGGTACCATACCTTTCCCTAAGATATTGCACACTATCGGAAATTTCCTTGGCCAAATGAAAGACCTGAAGCAGGCCGTTCATAGTTCGTTGCTCAGCAGGATCGAGCCCTATCACTTTGAAGAGTTCTCTTATCGGTGCTGTATCGAGAAGCTCTTTCAGGTTCAGAAAAATCTTTCGGAACTCCTCAATTTCATCAATTGCATCGGCCCTGATCAACACTTCTGTAACGTCGATTGGAAAACCGATACCCTCGTATTGCTGTTCAATGGCGATCATCTCGTAGATTTCACGCAGATCGATATCCCCGGTGCGGGCAATTTCGTTTTCAAGTTCGTCCTTGAGGGTATTGGATAACTTCTCGACATTGCTGTCAAGCTTCTCATATTCTTTCTTCACCGCTCTGTGATGAAGCTTAATGTCGTTCATAGCAGCGTTGGATAGAATCTGGCTATACGTGCTTCCCGTTTTGCCAAGCCGGAGGATGGGATTCTGGAAATTCTTGTCGATTCTTACTTTGTTCATTGCCTCGGTAATTTTGTCTTCCACGACATCAAGGGCCTCTTTCTTATCAGACAGGACCAAAACATTCTGGTTGTCCAAGATTGCGTTAAACGCAATCGCTGTAATAGTGTGGCTCTTTCCAGTGCCGGGCGGGCCTTCTACGGTTATGTATCTGCAGTCTTTTCTTCTGATTGCTGCGATAATCTGGAGCTGCTCGCTGTCAAGTGGAATCGGGCTCTTGAAGACAAGCTTGTCTGGGACATCCTTACTATCCCAATCGTCCTCTATTGCCAGTGTGAACCTTTCGGGATTTTTTTGAATGAAATCGTCGATTAGCCTGTTGAATGCTTTGGCAATAGCACTGTCCTGTTGGGTAAGCAGTTGCATGATCATTTCATAATCGTTCACCAGTGCCTCATCTGACTTATCGAATAGGGCAAAATAGCACGAGTTCGTGATCCTTGTAAATAATCCTTTGGAAGTCTGTGGAGCCGCCCTGCCAACATTAACACGTGAGTCTAGTTCAAAAAAATCCGTCAATTCATCGATGATCGGCTGAAGGGCATTGCTCAAGTTAGTGCCGTACTGAGCGAGATAGATAATCCGTTCCGAGATGGTTTTAAGATTCCCGACCTTACCTCTTTCCTCATTGTATTGCTGGGCGATATATTCCAGTGCCTTCTTGTTAATGAAAAGCTGTGACTCGAATTCAAATACCAGAACATCCCCGGACTTTTCGACCGTAAACGGAATATAAAAGATTGGATACTTTGCTTTGTTATATGTAATATCGCAGAAGTAGAGGTAAAATTCCTGCTTATCAAGGATGGCTTTGTTCCTGGACATCTCGTAGACTTCGCCATAAACGTCAAATACCTGAAAGCTCTCGAAGAATGCATCGATGGCGCTCCTAACGTCACTGGTCTGAATTACTTCCTCGATGGCATTCTTGGCGACAATTTCCTCTCCGGCAACAGCATGTTTTAGTGTCTCGGAGATGGAGTTTTCGATGAGTTGGACAAGTACCGCCGTGAGTTCTTCTTCCATAAGATAGGCGATGTTTTCGTCACCGAGACCTATCGTTAAGAGAGGCTGTTCAAGCTTCTGGACAAATGGGACGACGAGATGCTTTTTCAAAATAGCAGATGCCTTATCGACGGCATAGCTGGATGCTTGTTCATAATCTTTTGGAAAGAGATTGACAGCCTCATGAACTTTTTCAGCAATTTCGTCTATCATCTCCGATATTTGTTCATCGGATATCTTTCTGGTCTGGAAGGCGATGATATCGAGAAGATTCTTGGGAATATCTGCCCTGTATACGCCTTTTTGAAGAGCACTGAACTTGTTCCTGTCGAAATTCTTAATGATCGTCTCCCATATTAGGCTATTGAATGAGGCATACTTGCTGAGTGCAAGGCCTACAAGGAGGTTGTCTTTAGAGTGGAATTGGACGCTTCTTTTAGGTAGACGTCTCTTATGAAAGTCGGTTTCAAGAAAGTCCATGAAATACTTGGCGACTTCCTTGATAAAAAGAAGTGGCTCGCTCTGATTATTGTTGTCCAAAGTCATAGACACCTTTCTCATTCCTTCGAAGCAATACCCACCTCGCTAATGCTTCGATATAACCGTAATCGGGTATAGGCGTTTGCATTCTTTGGGGATCATCTATTGCTTTTCCTTCTTTTGCCACGACTCCGCATAAAAACTTTATAATCTTTTAATGCCGCTTCAATATCTGCAGCGGTTAGGCGATTGATAAAAGTCACTACATCATTAGAGTACTTTGTCAATACGCCTTCACTGGCTTTCCAGCAATACTGTAGATTTTGTTTTAAATTGTATTTCCACAATATTGCCTGAAATACAAAAGGTGTAAATGGTTTACCATGTAAGGTTCCAATATCATTGACAACGGCCTTCTGACGGAGCGGATGCGTAATGTTCGGATCCTGATTCCTGATAACCGATATAGGGCCTTCTGTTCCCTCTGCTTTTTTCACGCCAACAATAACGTCTGCATCTCCGATTTTCTTGACTGATTCCAATTTTACATTGAATACAGTCAATAATCGCCCAGTATCCTCACCTGCACTTTTGACTTCGGCGGTAGCTTCGGCAAGGGCTGATAGAAATTGGCGAACTGCGTCTGACTTTTTCTTGCCTCCAGAATCCTTATCGCTTGCAATGTAAGACACGATGTCTATTGGGGGTCTGATGCCTAATGGAAGAAGTTGCCAATTGATTTCATCTTCAAGGCGGATTTCAAAAGTCTTTTCAAGTAAATCTCTGAAATTCTTTATACACGTCTGTGCTAAGGCATATAGCACTACCCCGAAACTCTCCGCGTTATAAAAGTGAACAGCATTATCGCGGTAAGTCCCTAAGAGTTCCAAATTTCGTTGGATTGGCAGAGAAGTGATATCTTTAGGGAAAAAGCCTTTAGTATTTGTTAAAGCATCCTGCCAGGATAGAGTACGATATGGCTGCTTCCGTCTCTTGGCGTAGAAAATTGATTTTTTATTTCTTGACAGCAATGCTTTTAGCAATAGTTCCCATGCATTCAGTAATAGAATGACAACACATTCATCACGGTATTGAAATGAAGGCTTGTTATAGATTTCAATAGCTGCCATCATTGCAGCTTTAGAATTTTCCAGTAACTTACGGTATGATCCTCGATAGTTCATTCTCTATTTTATTTACCTAACTCCGCCTCAATCTCTTTTTTTCACTCCCTGTCCAATGGCCCCTTTGTGGCCCCTTTGTTATTATCCCTTTCATGTCCTTGTTTATGTCCAGTTTAATAATGACAGTATTCATGTGCTCTTTTTAGATTTTCTTGATTTCCCCTTAGCAGGTTTTGCTCTGCCTGCCTTATACGGTGGCACATTTAGCACGTTTTTGGCACCATTGGCTGTAGAATCTTCGGTTGTTTGATGAGCCCTTTGAGCCCTTTGTGAGCCCTTTCCTTGCGAGTTGTCTGATGAGCCCTTTGAGCCCTTTATGAGCCCTTTGCGATAGATAATGTAGTATGTGCCTTTGCCTGTAGTTCCAACTTTACTCAACACGCCTTTCCTGACCATATCCTCCAAATCCCTTGAGGAGGTCGGTTTTGAAACGCTACAAGCCTTTTGGTAATCCAGGTTGCTTATGCGTCCGCTTGTCTTAACGATTTGCACAGCCTGCTTTTGTCGGTCATTCAGGTCAAGCTTTGCCAGAACCTTATTTGTCAGCCAATCGCGCCAGACCGTGCTTGTAAACTCTCCGCCTCGCTGGACGAAATCAGGCTCAGGTAGTGCATGGGCAAGGCTCTCACGGATCATCAAGAGAGTGCCAGTGCCGTACTTCTCAATATAGCGGGTAAGAAAGAGAGCCTCACATATACGGGGGTTACGGGCTATAGAGCCATGCGGCTGACGCAGACTTTCAGGGGTGAGCGGCGGCGTCAGTGTGCCAGGATTCCAAACTTCCACGCGGTCGGCAAAGACGGAAACCTGTACAGCTCCAGCCGAGGTATATTCGCGGTGAGCAATGGCGTTAACAATAGCCTCGCGGATCACATCAGATGGTATTTCATAACGTACAGGAGCCTGACTGCTTTCGGTCCGGGTACCAACACTGCGATTGAGTTTTGACATGACAAAGTCCACAGCCATATCAACTTGCCCAAAGAGGGTACCCTTGAATATGCGGTAAAACGGTACAGGCCGCTGAATCTCGGTACCGTGAAAGTGCATACAACGGACCTCGGAGGAAGGGAAGAAGCGCTGAGGATCACGACCAAAGAGAAGTATGGCTGCGTTGGTTGGATGGTCACCGCAGAGAAGATGCAGGTGAGCAAGCACATCAGCCACAGGAGTCTTTATCGGAAGTGGAAACTGGCGCTCAAGTCTGGCCAAGCGCACAAAATCCTCGACGGCATGAGCGTCTATATCGCTGAGGGTAGCTCCCTGACAAGGTCTATCTTCGAAGTGACTGGCCTGAATAATACCGCATACCTCAAGATAATCCACAATGCTTGAATAGAGAGCCGCTTTCAATTCGTCAATCCCTGTGAACTTTTTCCGAATGAGCTGTTGTCCGATCTTTGAAATCAGTGCACGCATCTTTGGATGACGACCGGTATCGTCTACGCCCTTGATGAAAATAAGACGAACCTTGCCATGAGCGGTAGCAACGTCAAACTCGCGCTCTGTAGGAGAAATGCCTTTTGCGTCCTCTGCGCCATATTTGTTTCCGAAAAGTCCGACGTATACATCGCAGTGTTCAACTTCCTTAAGGTACACGTCGTCTGCTTTTCTGTCACTTGCAGGGAGGTCTTCAAACAAAAACACATCGAAATAGCGCCTGAGCAGAGCGTCGCCTTGAATGAATTCCTTCAAGGCCCGCCTTTCCTCCCTAAATTCCTTCTGAACGCTGCTTATGAAAATATGTTTATGGCTATCATCCGGTTTCTTCTTCATTGATCCTTTTTCCTATACGATGTTTGATTCTCTTTCACATGCATTGTCTGAGTCATTGCATCAACAGACAGATAGTAATGCGAAACTTAAATATGCATCCACTCATTGAATAACGGACTCTCAATAATCTGACCTTCTCGAAATGGGAGATTGCTCATTTAACCAATAAAAAACCTGCCTTTTAGAGAATGAAATATTATATATTAAAGGGGAAAAAAGAGAGCAAAATTGTTGGCAATGTATATCAGCGTTAACGCTCAGAAAACATTCAAAGAGTTTTTGCAGATCGGCATGGCCGTATCATGATTGATACGGGTTAAATCCCCCCTTCGGCACCATATCTTCAGAATGATCTATAGCCCTTCAGAAGAATTCTGATCCTGTTCGTTCTCAATAAAACTCATCAGGTAGTCCCTGAACTTGCTTGGCAGGAGCCAGCGTATCCCTAATTTCTCAGCCCATTTTATGACGCCATGGTCTACAGTTACAAGCAGTGCATCAAGCTCTTTCGCAAGAAGGATGAGATCAACGTCTTCCTTGCTGTCAATGATTCCGTCCCGAAGTGCTTCACGGTAGTTTTTCCTCATCCCCTGGATAATGTCCTGTTCATCGCTCTTGCCAGCGGTCCTTACAGCCTTCTCCGCAATCCTGAGCCCCCTGTTGACACGCTCACGGATGTCCTCAATAAGCTCGTACAAAAGGAAAGCGGGGCAGGTCAGCTCATGCTTGCTTGGCGACTTTTGGTGCAGTACAGCAAGCAGCCGCCCTGGTATTTCCTTCTCATTCACAAAGTTCAGGAGTTCCCTGAAGATGGAAGAAGGCATGTAAAACTCAAGAGAGGGGATTTGACGTGCTATTTCGAGAAATCCATTGATAGCTGCGGTAGGTGTGTTACCGAAGTCATTACGTATCTCTGGGTTCACGAAAAGGCTGGTATCAAGAACTACTCTGTCTTTTCCGGGCCTTGCAGATTTCATGGGTATTCAAAATAAACGTATTCCAGCTCTTGCATGACGGGCACCTTCCTGCCCAGTCCTTTGAGGTATACCCGCAGCTTGTACAGCAAAAAGGCACAAGTAGCGGCTTGTCTGCCTTGAGCGCTTTTTTGAACTCATCAGCAGCCTTTTCGTGCTGTAAGCGTCTCTGGTAGATATTGCCGAGGAGTATATGAAAGTCCGGGAAATCATAAGAGCTCATGTCAAGTGAGATGATCGCCTCATAGGCATAATCTATCATTTCGAGGCGGTAATATAATTTCCCCAGAAAGAACTGGAGCTTTATATCTCTTGGTTCTTTCTGGATCGCCTTCTGGTACAGTTCAATAATGGTGCCCGGCTCCCCCATCGTTATAAAAAAGTCTTCAAGACGCACAAGGATGACCAAAGATGATGTCGAATCAAACCCCTTCATGAGAATATCCTGGGCCTCATCAGTATTGCCGTCTTTCAGATGTGCCTCGGCAAGCGCTATATAAGCTGCTGCAAAATCCTTGTCAGCTTTGACGACAGATTTCAGGAGCTTTACCGCTTTCTCTGGATTATTCATTTCAAGATAGTGGCATCCCAGTTCATATTTATAACCAATAAGCTGTTTCTCCTCCTCCTGCTTTATTTCAGGCGGGAGGTCGCACTTTAGTATCTTGTGCTGCACCTCGAGAACATCCTCCCACTTCCTGTCTCTTTCATAGATATCACGCTTTTTGTGGAGGATCTCAGAGTTCTCCTCATCGATATCAAGGACAGTGTCGAGGAATTTCAGCGCGTCCTGCCATTTCTGCTGAGCTTCAGCGGCTTTCTCAAGGGAAAGCAGCACTTCTATGCTTCGCGGCCTTAATTCCTTTGCCTTCAGATAGAAATCCCTTGCTTTGATCACATCACCATCATTAAAAGCGATATCACCGAGCCTCAGGAGGGCATTGATATGGGAATTGTCCTCTTCGATCACACGGTTGAAAAGGTCTCCGGCCTCTTCATATCTGCACGCAAAGAATGCATCCACCCCTCTTGCATACGATTCCTGTATCTTCAGATCTTTCTTCTGGCGTCGGTTGTACTGCCAGTTGCTGAAAAACCGCCTCGCGTCCCGGATGGAGAAAATTATGAACATTGAGAAAATTCCGACCGCAGAGGAAATAAGGATCAGGCCAATGACAGGCACCTCGTACGTGATGCCCTGCCATACCGTCAGGTCTACCGTGGCTTTATTGAAGAACGCGAGTATGCCAACGACAAGGAGAAATAGTATTATCAGGAACACCGAAAATTTTGCCATGTTAATGCCTTTTTTTCTCTACCTCTACTACTCTCGGGGCATCTATCCAGAGTTTTTCAAGGTCATAAAATGCCCGTGTCTCTTCATCAAAGATATGGATGACCACATCTCCGTAATCTATGAGGACCCAGCGCGCAAAATCCAGTCCTTCTTTTCCGAGAGGGAAAACTTTGTTCTTGGAAAATTTTTCCTGTATGGCTTCTGCTACCGCTTTTATCTGTACGGGATTTTCTCCAGAGCAGATAACAAAATAATCTGCAATTGTTGAAAGCTCCGTCAATTCGAGGATAATGATATCTTTGGCCTTCTTGTCATGGGCTGTCTCCGCTGCCCTGAGGGCCATTTTCTTACCGGTGCTAATTTACGGGTTCTCCTGTTTTTGAATCTTCTCTGTTCACTTTTTATATAATTTATGTGAAATTATATAGGATTCCACCGAATCAGGCAAGAGGTATTTTATATTCTCGCCCGATATTATCAGGTTTCTTATGTACGACGCTGATATATTCAGCGATGTAACCCTGCATAAGAAACATTTTTGACTTTCTGAAATGTCAAAACAAAAAAGGTCCATTGATCCTGCATCCATCTTACGCAAAACCGCCCGTGAAACATGCCTTAGATACGGCGAGGGCATGAGGTCAGTAAAGGTATAGCCGGGTCTTGATGTGACAACGCAGTGCGAGAGGTTGAGTAGCGTGTCGGGTTGTTTCCAGTGAGGCAGATCGAGAAAGGCGTCAATCCCGAGAATAAAAAAGAGCTCGCTCCCGGGATAAAGTTTCCCCAGTTTCTTCATTGTATCAACAGTAAATGATTTCCCCCTGGCCTTTACTTCTATATCTGATATCTGAAACCTCGTGTTGCCTTTTATTGCCGTCTTTACCATATTGAAACGGTGAACAGCGCTTACAGTCTCCGGCTTCTCGAATGGAGTTTTCCCAGCGGGGATAAAGAGCACCTTGTCAAGAGAAAGCTTCCCGCAAACTTCCTCAGCAGCCCTCAGATGACCGTAGTGAACCGGATTGAATGTCCCCCCGAATATGCCGAGTTTCATGATACTTTGAAGTATACAGAAGAAGGGGAATTTTCGGCAACACAATGAAGTTTGGCCCTTCAGCTCTTGGCGGTTTGACTATTAACTCATCCCTTCTGTTAAAATTAAATCAAAACCAGGGTTGCAAGTGAAAAAACATCCTCACATGACAAAGTTGCCGGTAAACTCCCGGTCTTATAATTTTTACCCGTCTATTCTCGAAAGTATTGCAGAGGGAATTGTTGTGATTGGAACAGACAAGAAAATCCTCTTTATAAACAAGATGGCCAAGGCGCTCATCGGCCTTGGCGACGAAAATACTGAGGGCCTGGCCTGCGCTGAAGTAATAAATACAGATCTTTGTTCAAAGAACTGTCCGCTGGATTCCAGTGACAGCAACACATCCTGCAGCCACAATGCTTACTTAATGAATATTTATTTGCATAAGAAAGATGCTTCCATGGTCCCTTTGTGTCTCAACGTGGCTCCTCTGAATGATGAAAAAGGCAACATGATCGGTATAATTGAGAACTTCAGGCCCATGAGCGAAGCAGTCCGTGTTATAGAATCCCTCGAGCAAAGCAACGTCCTTCTTTCACAGGAAAAAAACAAGATATCCTCGATCGTCAACAGCCTTGCCGACGGGGTTTTTACAGTAGACAAAGATCTCTGTATAACCAGCTTCAACAAAGGCATGGAGAGCCTGACAGGACAAAAAGAGCCGGATGTCATCGGCCACAAATGCAGTGAAATATTGCATGCCGACAACTGCGCAGGCGACTGCCCTTTCCTGCATACAATGAAACAAGGTTACGGCAGGGCCAATGTAATGGAACGGATCGAGGGAAAAGACGGCAATGTTTTCCCTGTATTGATAAGCACCGCCTTTCTCAAGGACGGCTCCCAGGATACAGGGCTGATCGCTACCATAAGAGACGCCTCCGAACTTGAGAAGCTGAGGAAAGAAGTCAATGACCGATACAAATTTTCAAATATCATAGGCAAGAGCGATCCAGTGCAGCAGATATTTGAGCTCATAGAAACACTCGGTTATACAGATTGCGCGGTGCTGATCGAAGGGGAAAGCGGAACAGGAAAGGAGCTCGTGGCACGGGCCATTCACCACGAGAGCGACAGAAGGAATAAGCCCTTCGTCAAAGTCAACTGCAGCGCAATCGTTGAAGGCCTTTTTGAAAGTGAGCTTTTCGGGCATGTAAGGGGCTCTTTTACCGGAGCGATAAAAGACAAGATAGGCAAATTCGAGCAGGCTGACGGCGGAACGATCTTCCTTGATGAGATAGGAGAGATGCCTGTAGCGCTACAGTCCAAGCTTTTAAGAGTCCTGCAGGACATGGAATTTGAGAAGGTCGGTGATACCAAAACAGTACGGGTTGACGTCAGAATAATCGCAGCCACGAACAAAAACCTTAAAAATGAGATCAACGCTAACAACTTCAGGGAAGACCTCTATTACCGGCTCTGCGTTGTGCCTGTGCAAATGCCACCTCTCAGAGAGAGGCGGGAGGACATCCCTCTGCTGGTAAGTCATTTCCTGGGGAAGTTATCATTGAAGACGCCGAACAGGCCCGCAATCGCTGAGGTAACCAAGACAGCGCTTGCCGCGCTTATGGATCACGATTGGCCGGGCAATATAAGAGAGCTTGAAAATGCAATAGAACACGCATTCATACGTACAAAGACAAATATAATTGATATTGATTCCCTTCCTCTTTCTGTAACACGTGATCTGGAGAACAGCTCCATAAGAGAAACGGAAAAATCCCCGTCCGCAGGGGAAAAAACAGAAAAGCATCATATTCAAATGCTTCTCAGAAAATATAACGGCAGCAAGGCCAAAGTTGCAAAGGATCTCGGCCTAAGCCGTACGACCCTCTGGAGAAAATTCAAAAAGTACAATATTTCCGTGAACTGATGAAACATTATGTTTCATTTATGTTTCATGGCTGAAACGTCCTGAAACGCTTTTCCACATTTATTTTGCACCTCTGAATAATTTTTCCGATTTAAAAACAAGCAGTTCCGCAATTAATCGATATTGGCATTCAATTTGATATTGAAACCCGGTATCTGACAATATTTATTTAACAAAACCCAGAAAAGAGGTGACTTAATGCAAGAGAAAAAAAAGAGAATGGCTATCATAGCCTCAAAAGGATCCCTTGATATGGCTTACCCTCCGCTTATCCTCGCTTCAACCGCAGGCGCAATGGACGTAGAAGTAACTATATTTTTTACGCTTTATGGTGTAGACATCATAAACAAGAACAAGTATGGTTCATTACAGGTAGCGCCTATCGCAAACCCGGCAATGCCCTCGCCTGTTCCCATGCCCAATATTTTAGGGATGCTGCCCGGCATGACCGCCCTGGGCACTTCAATGATGAAGGGAATGATCAAAAAGATAAACTGGCCCACTATCCCTGAACTCGTTCAGGCCTGTATTGATGTAGATGTAAAGATGATAGCCTGCACCCCAACACTTGAGATGACAGGAGTTAAAAAGGAAGACCTCGTGGAGGGCGTCACCATGGCAGGAGCAGCAGAGTTCCTGAATTTTGCGCTGGATGCAAACGTTAGTTTATTCATATAACCTGAATACAAAAATAAAAGGAGGCATAGATGGAAGTAAATATAACTTTAGACTGCAAGGGACTTAATTGTCCCATGCCCGTTGTGAAAACTAAAAAGGCGCTGAATGATATGAAGCCCGGCGAGATCCTGAGAATGGAGTCGACTGATAAGGGATCAACGTCTGATATTGCTGCCTTTGCAAGCAGGACAGGCAATGAATTACTGGAAGTAAAAGAAGAAGGCGGGACTTTTATTTTCTTTCTGAAAAAAAAATAGAAAGCAGTGAAGATGTCGGCTTGCCGACCTGATCAATAAAAGGAGGTTCTCATGGAAAACAAGAAGTTCGTTTTTATACTGTCGAGTCCTTTGAAAAAGCCCATTGAAGCAGTCGGGCTGATGCGGGTTGCCTCGAATATGAAGGCCTTTGACAGCGATGTCGTCATTGACTTCTTTTTAATTGACGAGGGAGTGCTTCTTGCAAAAAAAGGGGTTTCTGAAACCATCGTAGTGGAACTGGAAGGACAGAAGTCATCAGTCGGTGAGTTGATGGATATCCTCAGGGAGTTTGACGTGAAGTTCTTTGTGTGCCATGCCTTCATGCCTGTATTCGGCGTCAAAGAGAGTGAGCTCATTGACAACGCGGAAATAAAATCCAGTTCTTATCTTGGAGAGTTATTACTTGAAGGGAGAATCCCTTTATCGCTCAATCTCTAAGAGCCGCCTGAAGACTGTATTTCACACTCTCAACTGTCCGCTTCCCAGCACGATGAACTTCAGACAGGTAAGTTCCTCAAGCCCCATCGGCCCGCGCGCGTGAATTTTATCGGTGGATATCCCCATCTCGGCGCCGAGTCCGAACTGAAAACCGTCGTTCAGCCGTGTCGAGGCGTTTACAAACACTGCTGATGAATCCACCTCTCTCAGAAAGCGCATCGCCTTTTCATGGTCTTTTGTGACAATAGCGTCTGAGTGCGCGGAGCCGTATACCGCAATATGCTCCATCGCGTCATCCATGTCCTTCACAGTTCTTACGTTCAGTATCTTGTCGAGATATTCGGCATGATAGTCATTCTCTTTAACAGCTTCAAGGGACTTGTCGATCTTCCTTGTTACAGGACACCCCTTCAGCAGAACACCTGCATCTTTAAATCTTTTGATCATAGATGGGAGAAAATTCTTTGCGATCTTCTGGTCCACAAGCATTGTCTCCATAGCATTACAGGTGCCGGGACGCTGCACCTTTGCATTAAAACAGATGTCCTCAGCCATTTGCATATCAGCGTCACGGTCCACGAACACGTGACACACGCCTTTGTAATGCTTGAGCACTGGGATGCGCGAATTCTCGGTGACCGTCCTGATAAGCCCCTCTCCTCCCCGTGGGATGATGAGGTCAATAGTACCCTCCAGCTTTAACATCTCCATGACTGCTTCCCGGTCAGGAATATTGATAAAAGTTATTGCTCCCTCATGAATGCCCTCTGTCTTTGCCACGCTTCTCAGTATCCTGACGATGGCAAGGTTGGAATTGAGGGCCTCAGAGCCTCCGCGAAGTATTACAGCATTGCCTGCCTTCAGGCACAGGCCTGTTGCATCCGCCGTTACATTCGGCCTTGATTCATAAATTATCCCGATAACACCGATAGGCACCCTCATCTTCCCGACCATCATCCCGTTCGGCCTCTTCCACATCCGGGTGATCTCTCCCGAAGGGTCCGGAAGGGCTGCGATCTCGACAAGCCCCTTTGCCATGTCACCGATCCTCTGAGTTGTCAGTGTAAGCCTGTCGATCATGGCCTTTGTAAGGCCTTTCTTCTGGGCAGCAATGATATCTTTTTTATTTTCAGCCTGCAGCTTCTTCGTATTTTTTTTCAGCGCCTCGGCCATTTTAACCAGAGCTGCGTTCTTCTGCTCTGCTGAGACCTTTGCTATCAAGCGTGCGCCTTCTCTTGCTTCCTTCGCTTTCTCAAGCACAAATGATTTTATATCCATAGGGACCTCCGTTATTTGTGTCAACGGTGTATTTTAGCATAAGATTTTGTGTTTTTATAATGAACTCCGGAATGCACGGGTGTGCGACAAATTTATTGGTAAAGGGAATTAAGCGCATATCCGATTCTCCCAGAAATCTTCCCAACGATTGCTGAACAGGCAACAACGTAATGC
>QZKC01000086.1 GCA_003599425.1 Nitrospiraceae bacterium
GACATATTTTCCACTCTTTCTCAAGCGGGATCATGCATTGCCTGCAGAAATTCTGCTTGAATGCGCCGCAAAAAGGGCAAAAGACAAATTTTGCATCTATGATCCTGCTGCAGTGTTCACACTGCCGTTCATGCCGTGTTTGCGGGCCGATCACCCGGACGATCTCTTCGAGCGTGGTAGAGCCTATCCTCACTTTTTCAATACCGTCTTCGATCAACGTACGCATGCCGCTTGTGCGAGCCATATTGATGAGTTCTGCCTCCTTGTAATTTCCGCTTATGATATGCCTGAAATCATCATTCATGATAAAAACCTCAAAGATCCCTGTCCTTCCAAGGTATCCGGTATTATTGCATTTCTCACAGCCTCTTCCGTAAAAAACTCTCTGATCTATCGCATCCTCGTTGACCTTCAGCAGTTGCAGGAGCTCTTTTTCCGGAGGCTTTTCAGTCTTGCAGTATTTGCAGACCGTTCTTGTGAGTCTTTGCGCCAGTATCCCTTCGATTGCAGAGGCGATCAGGTAGGGTTTGACGCCCATGTCTATCATCCGTGTTATGGAAGCAATGGAATTATTCGTATGCAGGGTTGACAGCACCATATGTCCTGTAAGGGCTGCCTTGAAGGCGACATCTGCTGTGTCCTGGTCTCTTATTTCACCGACAAGGATAACGTCAGGGTCCTGGCGCATCGTTGCGCGGAGGACGGATGCGAAGGACAGGCCGATCTTGTCGAGGACAAAGACCTGGTTTGCGTCTTCGAGGAAATATTCAACGGGGTCTTCGATGGTCTCGAAATTTTTTGATTTTTCCTGCATGGCGCTCAGGATCGAATAAAGCATGGTCGTCTTTCCACTCCCTGTGGGCCCTGTTGAAATTATCATGCCCTGGGGTTTTTTCAGCACTGTGTAGATCTTTAAAAGGTCATCAGGCAGCACCCCGAGCTCGTCCAGCTTTCTGATCGCAGAGCTCTTGTCGAGAATCCTCATGACTACCTTCTCGCCGTTAATGGTCGGCATGGTGGATACCCGGATGTCGACAATCCTTGTGCCGGATTTGACGGTTATCCTGCCATCCTGCGGCCGCCGTCTCTCAGCGATATCCATTTTGGCCAGTATTTTTATCCTTGAGATTACTGCGAGGTGGAGGTCAGGAGGTATCTTGATCTTGGTGTGCAGCATTCCGTCGATCCTGTACCTGACGATGGTGTACTTGGTTTTCGGCTCGATATGGATATCGCTTGCTCTGTACCGTATTGCTTCGGATATGACTGCATTCACTATTCGTATAATGGGCGGGACTTCAGAAGTGCCGACGAGCTCCTGAATATTTATATCAGGATCCTCATCGCTTATGATGATGTCGATCTCATCAAGCGGTTCGATCTCTGTGCCTTCATCAAGGTCTTCTGAAAGGTCCGGGTCTTTCTCGCCGTAAGCCTTTTTTATCTGTGCCAGTATTTTTGAACTGCACGCGATGAGTGGGACTACCTTGAGCCCGGTCATAAAGGTGATATTGTCGCACTTGAATATGTCCGAAGGATCGGCCATCGCCACACGGATCTGTTTATTGTCGATGGTAACCGGGATGAGGCGGTTCCTTTCGCAGAAATCACGCGGGAGGAATTTGGCTATGTTCGGAACCAGGTTGATCTCTTCAAGGTCGATATGTTCAATATTCAGGTGCTGCTGCATTGTCCTGACGATCTTTGATTCTGTCGTGATGCCGAGCCGGACAAGGGCTTCGGAAATGAACTCATCTTTTTTTCTTTCTTTAACGGTCCTGTCATAGCTCTCTTTGGTGAGTATCCCTGATTTTATGAGGATGCTCCCCATGGCGCCGCGATTTTCATCTACCATCGCGGAATAGTTCCTGATCTTCTGTTCCTGTTTTTTTGTTAATTCTTTAAGTTTCTTGTTCTCCTGCATAAGAGCGTACTGCTGCAGGGCGAGACTGACGGTGAGCCTCAGGTCTTCGTCGTTCCACGGCTTTGTGATGAACTTGTATACTGCGCCCTCATTGACGGCCCCCATTATCGTCTGGATGTCGGCATGTCCTGTGAGCATTATGCGTATTGTATCAGGCCATTGCTGCTTGATGGTTTTGAGAAGCTGGGCCCCGGTCATCCCCGGCATCTTGAAATCAGAAATGACGAGATGTATTTTGCTGCTGCTCATGATCTGGAGCGCATCTTCTGCATTTACTGCGGTATGTATATTATAGTTTTCTTCAAGGAAGGCCCTTTTAAGCGCGCGGAGTATGCCTTCCTCGTCATCAACGAAGAGAATGCTGTAATGCTCCGGCTTTAAAACACCGGATGCATCAGTGTGTCCGTTGGCATGATCAGAGGCGGTATCATTTTCTGCTGAGGCTGCTTTGAACAGTCCGGCGTATTTAGACATGGCCCCTCTGTGATGCATTATCTGAAAGTGGTAAGGTAATACTGAAGGTCGAACCCTCACCTGACACGCTTCCCACTTCTATGGCCCCTCCATAGGACGTGACGATCTCATAGGCGACGTTGAGTCCCATGCCTGTTCCTTTTCCGACCTCTTTTGTTGTAAAAAACGGCTCAAAGAGCCTGTTCCTTATTTCTTCAGGG
This sequence comes from Nitrospiraceae bacterium, assembly GCA_003599425.1. Taxonomy (GTDB): domain Bacteria; phylum Nitrospirota; class Thermodesulfovibrionia; order UBA6902; family UBA6902; genus SURF-23. Next base: position 2,599 of record QZKC01000086.1, read on the forward strand.
ATCCCCGGCCCGTTGTCAGTGAATCGTATCCGGATATACCCGTCAGCATGTTCTGTTGCAATAACAAGCTTCAGTCCCTGCTCTCTCGTCTGGAATGCATTAAGAATGATATTGAAGAAGGACTGGCAGATATCTGCGGGATTGCAGGTAAACGGCGGAAGGGGGCTGTAGTCCTTAATGATTTCAGTGTCAGGCAGTATCTCATGTATAAGGACATTGAGCGTTCTTTCGATCTCTTTATTTATATCAATATCCACCTTGTGGGTCTCATCTATGTGAGAGAATCCTTTCAGGTCGGATACAATTTTCTTCACACGTTCGGCTCCGGAAATGCTTTCCATCATAAGGGTATCGATATCTGACAGAATGATATCGAGTTTATATTTTTTCCATTGCTGCTCGGCTGTGTTCATGTCGCCGGGATTTATCATGTTCCGGGCAAGGGCGGCTCTGTAAAAAATGAGAAGTTCACTCATTTTCGCAACATACTGTTTGAGCGTGTTCATGTTGCTTAAGATAAAACCAAGGGGATTGTTGATCTCATGCGCAATGCCAGCAGCAAGCTGTCCTACGGAAGCGATCTTTTCCTGGTGCAGAAGTTTTGCATGCGCATGTTTCAGCTCTTCAGTGCGCTGGCGCACCTGCTGTTCGAGGCTGTCAGCAAGGTTGCGGTATCTGCTTTCCGACAGGGTCAGCTTCCTGTTCGTTTCAAGCAGCGCTTCATATGACTGATGAACAACCGTTTTATGCGTCTCGGTTGCAAGCAGCGCCCTGTAGCTGCTTTTTATTATCGTATTCGTTGATTCATGTATCAGCCCGGTTATGATCTCGATAAGGTTTCTGTTCTGAATATTTCCGCTGACAACTACATATCCAAATATCTCTCCCTCAAAATAGATCGGTTTCTTTAAACAAATATAATTGTCAGGCCCCTGTTCTTCTCCTTCAGCAGGTAAAGGAAATGTGCCGTAACGATATAGGACTTCACCCGCGGCATCTTCCACCGCGCAGTATGAAACGCCGGATCTCCCGGAACTTTGCAGGAGCGATGTGAGATCTGCACCCTTGAGTATCTCTTTCAGGTCCTTGTCAGCGCCTATGATATGGTCGTAATGTATTGTATTTTTGTCAGACATTGTTCAGTACCGCATAATCTTTTGATGCCGGGATACATACAGCACTGCGAAAAAAAACTTCATGGTTTGATGGCCGGAATGACATGGGATTTCCTTGTTAATTGCTGGATAAATGTATTCCTGTCAAGGCCGTGCGTCTCTTTCAGAAAATATTTCTTGTCGATATGGTCGTAAGTATGTCCGGCCAGGCTCGTGAAGGTTTCCACAACGCCCGAGCCTTCAAGAGCCGATGACAGAAAGACAGGTATTCCTGTCGGCTCCCAGGTACTTCTGACATCATGTTCGGAGACGATATTGCCCAGGTCGCGCTTGTTAAACTGGATGACGAGCGGTATTTTATCTATATCAAGGCCCACGAACTGGAGGTTCTCCTCAAGGTTTTTAAAGCTCTCGAAATTATTTGCTGTTTCGGACAACTGTGAGTCTGCGATGAACGCGACTCCATCCGCCCTCTGAAGTACTGCCTTCCGGGTCGCGTCGTGTTTTACCTGCCCTGGTACGGTAAATACCTTAAGCTTGATCTTCAGGCCGCCGGGGGCAACAAGAAAAAACGGAAGCAGGTCGAAAAAGATCGTCCTGTCGTCCTTCGTGTCGAGTACGGTAAGATCGCCTCGGCCCTGCTTTTCCAGCAGGTCGTGAAGACGGAGCAGATTTGTGGTCTTTCCTGAAAGGGCGGGGCCATAGTAGACCAGCTTCAGGATCATCCTGTTTTCAAGTTCATCATATTCGATCATCTCTATCGCTTTATTAACACAAATATGCCTGTTTCCGACGGGTCCAGTTGGTAATACCGCTTAATGGACTCTATATGTTTACCGTTCAGCGTTATCCCCTTTATCAGAAGAGTAAGCCCTGTACCGCTTTTCACATCTCTTGACAATATCATCCCCGGCTGAAGTTTATCAGGCTTAAGTTCTACTTCCACTACGGTAGCCGTATGTTTGACTTCTGAATAAAGTTCTCTTGCAGGTTTTTCATAATAGTTGAGGAACTTCAGATCAAACTGAATGCCAAGATCTTTCACCACCCTTTTCAGGGTGTACTCAAGCGGGTTGCTTTCAGCAGTAGTATTTATAGTCCTGTCAATGAAATCCGCGAGGCAAATGATCCTGGCGCCAAGCGGTATATGATCTCCCGAGAGTTTATCCGGGAATCCTGTGCCGTTATACCATTCGTGATGGTGCCTTATCAGCACCCCGGCGTCCCGAAGATCTTCAACCTGATCAATTGCTGCCTGTCCCCTCACGGAATGCTGCATATACTGCTTCATGCCATCGGCATCCAGGTTTTCAACATTTATTGCAAACAGAGAATCAGGAATCCCTATTTTACCGATGTCGTGGAGCAGGGCTGCTATCATTACAGTCTTTATCTTATCGTCAGGAAGCTGCATTGCTTTTGCGATCCTGACAGAGAGCTCAGCAACGTTCTTTGAATGGTTCGCAGTTTTCTTGTCCCTGAGTTCTATCAAACCTGAAAAGGCGAGTATAGAGTTCCTGAAGTTATGCTTCAGGTTCTCATTGAGCTTTTCAAGCTCCTTGCTTTTGTTCTGAATTTCAACAGTCTGTTCCTGAACAAAGTATTCAAGCTGCGAATTCCAGCGCTTCAGTTCTTCATTTTGTTTCTGAATGATCCCCTGCAGCCTCTTGTTCTCCTTTATGAGGGAGTATCTCCTTGCGGCATCCGCCATAGTCTGAAGGAGTTCCTCATCATTCCATGGTTTTGTTATGTACCTTGAGGCGCCTCCCTTGTTGATCGCGTCGGCAACCGCGTTGATATCAGCGTATCCGGTAAGGAGCATCCTTATCGCGTCAGGCAGGATCTCGCGGGCTTTTTCGAGGAATTCCGAGCCTTTCATGCCTGGCATCCTCTGGTCAGATATGATGAGGCCGATATTGGGGTTGTCTTTCAGAACCTCCAGGGCCTCTTCACCTGAATTTGCAATTATGACCGTATAGTTTTCGTCAATGAACAAACGCTTCAATGACTGAAGAACGTTCTTTTCGTCATCAACAAAAAGTATCTCTACGGGAGAGCCGGGTGTCGTTTCATGAATGGTTTCCATAGCTATGCAGGGACCTTTCTGTCTAAAACAAGAATAATTCCTTCCTGTCCGTGTTCATGTTCCATATGGACTCCTTTAACTGAGACTGATGAACCGTTTTTTTGAATGCTCGCGGTGATATCTCCTTTTTTCATGATGTCCTCAATAAGGGCATTCAGCTCTACAGGCAGTGAATCCCTCCTGTCCATTCCAAGAATATTACCGCTTTCCATCATGAACATATCCAGTCCTAATTTATTGCACTGCACTATTTGTCCGTCAGGGTCTATCCCTATTACTGCCACAGGCAGTGCGTCAAGTATGTTCTGGGAGCAGGTGAGAATCCTGTTTTGAAGAATCAGGTCAGAAGTCCTTTTCTCGACAACCTTCTCGAGATTGTTGTTTATCTCAAGGAGTTCTCTGTTTTTTTCTGCGAGTTCTTTCGTAAGAATGTTGTTTTTCTGCTTTATAAAGTACCTGTCCAGTGCGTTTGAGATTGAAACCTTCAGCTCGTCGTCGTTCCACGGCTTGGGGATGAATTTGTAAATATGTCCTTCGTTGATCGCTTCTACAATAGAAGCTGTATCCGCGTATCCCGACAGAACGATCCTGACCGTATCCGGCCAGTTTCTGTAGACCTCTCTGAGGAAATCCACCCCGTTCATCGCAGGCATCCGGTAGTCAGATATGACAACCTGAATAGGCTCTGTCTCCTTGAGTATTTCGAGCCCCTCTGATCCTGAGGAAGCGGTTATGATCTCATAATCACTGTCAAGGAAGATCCTTTTCAGGGCCTTCAGGACATTTTCCTCGTCATCTACGCATAAAAGCCTTATCTGCTCATCCATAGTCATTTCCCCTCTGTAACCGGTATTGTTACAGTGAATACGGTTCCCTTTCCGACCTCGCTTTCGACGTTGATATCTCCGTTATGCTTTTTTATGATGTCATAAGTTATGCTGAGTCCCAGCCCTGTACCCTGACCGACAGGTTTTGTTGTGTAGAACGGTTCGAATACCCTGTTGATCTTGTCGGCCGGTATACCGCAGCCAGTGTCCGATATTGAGATATTAATGGAGCCGTCTCTGTTCCAGGTCTTTATTTTGATCTCACCCTGTTTTTCTATCGCGTGCGCTGCGTTGACAAGAAGGTTCATAAATACCTGGTTCAACTGCTGGGGATAGCATTTGATCTGTGGCACCTCGCCGTACTCTTTTACCATGGTTGCCTTGTATTTCAGCTCATTCCAGACAATGTTCAGCGTGCTTTCAATGCATTCGTTGATGTCCGTATGCTTGAATTCAGCTTCATCCACTCTTGAAAAACTCTTGAGGTTCTGCACGATCTTCTTTACCCGGTCAGCTCCGTCAAGGGATTCGCTGATCAACTGCCCCACATCTTCAAGTATATAGTCGAGTTTAAGTTTCTTTTTTATCTCCTTAAGCTTTTCAGCCGTTTCTGCTGAACCGGCTGATTCTGCGATGGTGCTTTGAGCGTTAATAAATTCCGTCAGCTTGCCTATGTACTTTCCGAGGGTGCCGAGATTGCTTGATATGAATCCCATCGGATTATTGATCTCATGCGCAACGCCAGCGGCCAATTGTCCGATGGATGCCATTTTTTCCCTTTGCAGGATCTGGGCCTGGGTAGCCTTCAGTTCTGCGTAGGCTTTGGCGAGTTCCCTGTTTTTTATTTCAAGGACATGCATCATGTTATTGAACTGTTCCCCTATCTGGTAAATAGGGTCTTTCGTAGCAAGAGAGAAAACTTCACATTCTGAGCAGTTTTTGTATTTCTGTGCAAATGCGCCCTGTATCTGCCCCCCGCAAAAGGTGCCTGCTGTCTGCCAGCACCTCATCGCTTCCTTCCCATAGCAGACACAATCCTTCTTGGTGCAATTTTTGACCTCATAGCATTTCTTCAGATAGGGGTTTGAAAGCGAGATATCAAAATCCTGCTGTTTTGTTACATTGTCGATCATGATTGATATCTGTTGGAGGGCCTCCTTGAGGTTGCTCCGGTCGCTTTCGATTATTTTTGTAGTTTTTTCCAGTTGATCCGTAATATGTTTTATTTCTGTGGTCTCGTGAAGGGTTAAAACTGTTCCTGAAGAACCGAGGTCCATTGAATCGAAGGGATAAGCGCTGAGCACAAACCATTTTTCTGTTGGTTTGTGAAAGAGCTCGACTCCACCAGAGTAAAACATGCAGCTTTCAAATCCCAGTTCATGGATCAGGTCTTCCCATTTTTCCCCGAGTATCTCATGATACTGTTTGCCTATAAATTTTATCACTGCCTTATTAATTCTTTTTATTGTCCCATCGTCATCTGTCAGCAGTATCATATCGCCAACGCAGTCCATGGTCATTTCCCATTCCTTCTTGGCTACCTCCACTTTTCCGAAGAGTATATTTAATTTCTCATGTTCCCTGGCAAGCAGCTCAATGGCATTTTGGTAATCCCTATTATCTTTGGCGACTACGACGGTTATACCGGAGTTGTCCCGAAGGGGTGAAACAGATAACAGGACTGGAACGTTTGAGCCGTTTTTTGTCCTGTAATATGTTTCGATATTTGTAAGGCTCCCTGCCTCGTGTATTTTTTTGATGTTCTCACAACATCCCTCCCTGTTTGCACAGAGAAAATCGTAATGCTTGCCGATAAGATGTTCGCTTTTGTATCCAAGAAGTTTCTCTGCGGCCTTGTTGACCATGATGATATGTAATTTCTTGTCAACGATCAGCACGATGTCTATCATGGAATCGATAATATCGTGAAGATACTCAACTTCACTGTTTTTTAAGCTGTTTTCTGTCATATCCGTCAAAGTGTTCTTTAGAGCGCAATTCTTAATAAGCTATATCGGACGAATAAGTATGATTCTTAAGGAAAAGGCGTGGTCGGGGTTCCTAACAGATATTTTCAGGAAAGCCGGAAAGGAAGAGCAATTAATCGCCGGTGATTTTTATTGTCATCCTCCTGTGACGGGGCCCGTCGAATTCACAGAAGAACACTGCCTGCCAGGTCCCGAGATGCAGTTTGCTGTCTTCGATAATGATGGTCTGGGAAGAACCGACGATTGAGGTTTTAATATGCGCGTCAGAATTGCCTTCAGCATGCAGGTAGTGGCCGCTCTGAGGTATCAGTTTTCCGAGGGTGTTCAGGATGTCCCGCGATACCGCGGGATCAGCGCCTTCATTTATCGTCACTCCGGCCGTTGTATGGGGGACATAAACATAACAGATTCCTTTCTTTATGCTTGACTCGTCAATAAGCGTCTGGATGTCTGATGTAACATCGACGAATTCGTTTCTTGATCTTGTCTTGATATTGATGTTTTTGATCATTTTCTCCTCCGGAAGATTTTAACATGGGCGATTTACATATTCTTAAAGATGCTCATGACAGTCTCAAAAATTAATTATGCCAACTGCCATGAGCATCTTCCCCTTATAGTTTATACTCGATTCAGGGCATTGAATATTTTATTGTAAAAACCATCCTCTACCACGAACTCTATTCTGAGAGCGCATATGTTATCCGGCAAACGCAGTTCCCTTAGTTTCACCATATCTTTCTCTGTGGTTATAATGTCTGCGCCTGCGGCTTCAGCTCTTATTTTATCAAGGTCTTTCTGTTTGTATCTATGATGGTCCCTGAACGATTTGAACGATATAATATCAGCACCGAGAGAAATAAGGATATCCCTGAAATGAAATGGGTTTGCTATGCCGGCAAATGCATATATTTTTTTATTCCTGAGCATGCCGGGACTTGCTGTCTCTCCCGAAGGATAAGCAAGACATGACGGGTTATGCGAAGCGGTAAAAATGGGTGCATCAGCATTGTACTGCCTTACCTTTAGTGTAAGTGTTTCGAGTGAAACACGTGCCATGTCCGCTCTGGTAAGAATGATGACATGAGCCCTGCTGATCGAGGACAGAGGCTCTCTTAATTTTCCCTCAGGGAAGAGTCTTTCATTCCCGAAAGGATTGTACGCGTCGATAAGCAGTATGTCTATGTCCCTGTGAAGCCTCACGTGCTGAAAACCATCGTCGAGAATGAAAATCAGTGACGGGTGAGCGGTGACGGGTAATGAGTTTAAGGCAAACTGGCCGCCCTTATACCTGTCAGCACATTTCACGATCGGAACATCCCTTAACCGTTCTGCCATCAGGGCCGGTTCATCGCCGTACTCCTGAATGCTGAATTCCGGATCCTGAAACCCGGGAACAAAACACGGCCCCTTTGCTTTACCCTTATAGCCTCTTGTGAGAATGCAGGGTTTTAAGCCGCGTCTTGTTGCTTCTTCCGTTATTGCGATAACTGCGGGTGTCTTTCCTGTACCTCCAAGAGTGAGATTGCCGACACTGATGACCCTGACAGAAAGCCTGTGCGGTTTCACCGTCAGCCTTCTGCAAATCAATCCCAAACCGTATATCGCGCTAAGCAGTCCCAATGAAACCTCGAATAAGTCCGATCGCTTTTTCTACTGCGCCGGTATTTTTTTCCACCATGCCTTTTGCAGCCTGACCCATTCGTACTGCTTTGTCACTAGTGTCCAGCAGGTCTTTTACTGTAAGAATGATGTCCTTTGCATCTTTTACCTGAATTGCTGCGGACTGATCGAGAAAATCTGCTGCGAAAGGGAAGTTGTCCATGTATGGCCCAAAAAGTATCGGTTTGGACCAGTAAGCAGGTTCCAGAATATTGTGGCCTCCAACCGGCACAAGGCTTCCGCCGATGAATGCTATGGTGACAACTGAGAAGGTGCGTGACAGTTCACCTATGGTGTCCAGGAGTATGATTGCAGGATATTGTAAGGGCGAACTGCTGTTCGCCCCTGCGACATTCATTGCTGTTCTCCTGATATATGACAGATTTCTTTTTCTGATTATCTCTTCCACCTCTGCAAACCTCTCCGGATGCCTCGGCGCAATAATGAGCTTCAGATCAGGGCGCTGAGCGGACAACGAGGCAAAGGCCTCAAGGATGATCTCTTCCTCACCCTTGTGAGTGCTGGCAGCGAGCAGTATCTTGCCCTTGATCCCTTCAAGACATTCAGGACGCAGTGACGCCGTATCGAACGTTATATCGAACTTGAAATTTCCCATCACACCCACCTTGCTCCTGTCGGCGCCGATATTGATGATCCGTTCAGCGTCATTGTTGCCCTGCATGAAAAGGAAATCAGGATAAGACAGCACATGCTTCATGAGAAAACCCAGCCTTTTATATCCTGTATAAGATTTATTTGAGATCCTGCCGTTCAGTATTATGATCCTGCTGCCCTGTCTTTTCAGAGTCCGGAAAAGCACGGGCCAGAGTTCAGTCTCAACGGTAATGAAGATGTCAGGCCTCAGGGAATGGACCGGTTTCAGTACACTCATGCCGCTATCCCATGGCATGTACATTATGCGCTCTGCTTCCGGAAATCTCTCTCTTGCAACTTTTTGTCCGGTATAGGTGGTTGTGGAGAGGGTGATCTTTTTGCCCGGGAATTCTTTTTTCAGGACCTTCAGGAAAGGGATGCATGCGATCACTTCTCCTACCGAGACGGCATGCACCCATATGTCGGTCTTCTCATACCGTGAGATGCCGAGGCGCTCTTTAATAAATGCGATACGGTCCTGCGGCCCCTTCTTGAGAACAATGAAAGGCAGATAGAGCAGAAGCGCCACAGCTGAAAGAAAACTATAAAGAAGCATGTGCGACTTCCCATTCTGTCATCTCTCCTATTATTGCAGCAACCCTTCTGGAAGGTTTCTTGTCAAGCATGATCTCACTGATCTTCTTAAGGCCGGAAACCATCTCGTCCCTGTAGGCCTGGTCTGTCAGTATCTTCTTCAGTTCTGAAAAAATATTTTCAGGCGCTGCTTCGTTCTGCAATAATTCCATAACCACTCTCTTTTGTGAGAGGATGTTGACGAGTGAAATGAATTCGACTTTTATAAGCATCTTTGCAAGGAGGAATGAAACACGGGAGACTTTGTAAAAGACCACCATCGGCGTGCCGGCAAGGGCGGTCTCAAGTGTTGCTGTACCTGAAGCCACAGCCGCAGCTTCTGAACAGGCGACTGCTTCGCTTGTTCGTCCTTTGATGACCTGTATGTAATCAGGCAATTGCTGTGTGAGACGGGATTCTGCAGTGAGCGGAATTACTATCTGCATGTCAGGAAATTCGTGATGAAGTTTTTCCGAGACCTCTTTAATGATGGGCTGGTGCCTTAATATCTCATCAGGCCTGCTTCCCGGGAGGAGGGTTACTACTCCTCTCAGGGGATCGAGACCGAGGCTATCTTTAATTGTCTCCTTTGTTCCCGGAATATTGATTGTCTCTGCTATGGGATGGCCGACAAATTCGCAGGGAAGGGATGTGTGTTTATAGTAGTCCACTTCAAAGGGGAAGAGGACCGCCATCCTGTCAGCCAGCGCTGCTATTTTTTTTACCCTGTTCCTGCGCCAGGCCCATATCTGAGGGCTTACGTAATACAGAACAGGAATGCCGGCAGCCTTTGCATGTTTTGCGAGCATGAGATTGAAGTCGGGATAATCTATAAGGACGAGAACATCCGGTTTTTTACTTGCTAATGCATCCGCTGCTTTTTTGAGGGTATTTTTGACCTTCCTGAGATGTTTGACAGCTTCGATTATGCCAACGACCTGTGAGATGGGAGCGATCAGAGTGACCCCCTCCTTTTCCATCCGGGAGCCGCCGATACCGAAGACCTCCACGCCGGGCCAGAGTTTTTTTACTTCCCTGCTCAACAGCGCGCCGTATAATTCACCCGAGGCTTCGCCTGCGCTTATCATCACCTTCTTTGACACCAGTTAACATATCATTTATAGAAGAGGTAATTCAATGAGACTTATCCAGTAATCGGTCAGGCAAAGATCTCTTTTTTCCCTTTATAGGTCTTCCACCGGTTATGGATCCACAGGTACTGTTCGGGATATTTTCTGATGATCGATTCCATCCGGCGGGTCATTTCTCTGGTTATGCTTATTATCTCTTCTTTCTCACTTGTGTATTGTCCGGGATAGATGGGGTCGCTCACAAATCCTTCATAGCTGTAATTCCCCATTTTTCTGCAGCAGGCGACCACGACAATAGGACGTCTATATGTTATTGCAAGGATTGCTGGAACAGGGGTGGTCGTCGCCTTTCTCCCGAAAAAATCGACTGAAATCCCTTTCATGGTGCTCTGGTCGGGCAGCATGCCGATCGATTTGCCTCCCTGAAGCGTCTTTTGGAGTACGAACATGGCATTTTTCTTTGGAATAATGACCTGGCCGCTGGAGGAGCGGCCTTCGAATATGAGTTTCTCAAGATATTCATTGTCAAGCGGCCGAGCGACAACTGCAAGCGGGATGCCGATGAAGGAACTGACATGCGGGAGGACCTCCCAGTTCCCCATGTGCGGGGTAACAAAGATGCATCCTCCGGAATCGTCATGTATCTTTTTTGCCTTGCTGAAAAGATGGTCGAGGTCTTTTGTCGTGTTCCTGAGGCGTTCCATTGCGTCTGGCTGTGAGAAAATATGGCGAAGTTTGATGATCTCAAGTAATGTTAAAAAGAAGGACCTGCAGCTTTGACGTGCAATGCGTATGATCTCATCGTTTGTTTTTTCACTGCCTAAAGCATGCCGCAGGTTCTCCACTGCAATACTGCGGCGCTTTTTGCTTAAATAAAAAAGGAGGTCTCCGAGGGCCTTACTGATCATTATTACTGCCGGGAAGGGCAGGGTGCGGGTGATGAGGAAGACGAGCCATGCGAATGAATATTCAGTGAGTTTTACTATCTTGTTTTTTTTGCGTTTATTTTTCAATCTGATCCTGATTATTCATGGTGAACTTAATGAAAATGATGATGGCTGTTTTTATCTGAAAAGAATCTTGGTTTGTCATTCCGGCAGGTTGTAAGCCGGAATCCACTTTCTCTGTAATGCTGGATAGTTAAATTCATTTAACATCTTTTCATGCACAAAGTGATCTCTGAGCCGGTATTTCTATGACCGACAAAAGGCATTTTATATTTTTTCTTTGAGCCTTCTGCTAAACCACTTCCGCGATCACCGATGAGGATTGTCCGCCTACACCATAGCTGTTCGAGAGGAAATGATTGCCTTTGCATGGCTGTGAAGCATCTGATATGCGCAGCCCGGAAAATTCTTTTTCACTTTCCCGGAAGTTCAGGGTTGCAGGGACAGTTCCCTTTTTCACTGCATGGATGCCGAAGATGATCTCCGCAATATCACTTGCCGCGCCCATATGCCCTGTATAAGGTTTCAATCCGCAGATCGGGATGTCTGATTTATTGTTGCCCATAAAATTCATGATAGAGCGCAGCTCTGAGCGGTCGCCTTTCAGTGTCCCGCTACCATGAGGGATGATACAGGCAAGGTCCTCGGCAGCGCATCCGGTTTCATTCATAAGCGACAGAAGGTTCTGTCTTATCACCTGGTCAGGGACGCCGAACCTCTGGTTCTGCTGGAAATCGACACAGTTGCCGAAACCGGTTATTTTTCCAAGTACATTTGCCCCCCACTGTTTCGATATGTCTTCAGATACAAGAAAGACGGCTGCGCCTCCTTCACCGGGAATGAATCCGTCCCTGCTCCTGTCAAAGGGCCTGTACGAACTGATGCCGGCTTTGCAGCCTGAAAGAATACCCAGGCCCTCAAGTTCATAGACAGGGATCTCCGTAATCCAGTTGCCGTAGCCGACTGCAAGGGCGATATCGGCTTTACCCTGCTTAATACTTCTGTATGCAAGTTCGAACGCGTTTCCGCCGTTCGGAGATAGGCTGGCGAGACTGGTGTTGGGCCCCATGAATTCGAGGAAAGCTGAGAGAAAGCTGAACAGATTGTTGTGAAGCGATTCAAGAAGGTAGAACGGATTTACCTTGTTGAGCGCCGAGCTGTTCAGTTTTTCCTGATTGAAATTTTGCCAGGAGCGGTCAGTACTATCCTTTAATGCCGGGTACATAAAATCATAACCGACCTTTGTGAAGTCCCCTGAAGCGATGTATAAAGCTCGTCTGCCCGGGTGGACATCCAAAATTTTATCGCGGTACCGGGCTACTGCCTCGCAGGATGAGGTGAACCCAAGCATGGCACCCCGGTTCAGGAATTTCATCTGGCCTTCCTGTTTGGGAGGGATGTCAGAAGGGAGCTCGTATGACTTTACTTCAGCCCAGTACTGCATGAATTCAGGCAGGCCTTCAGCTGGATAATGCTTGATGCCGGTCTTCATTGCCATGAGGTTGTCCATATTCTCACTGACGTTCTTGCCTATGGGTGTTGTCAGGCCTGTTCCTATGATGTAAACTTTTCTTTCCGTCATGATATCCTTTTGTCAGGCGTATTATGAGGTATGTTCAGATAAAAAATCTTTAAAGCAACACCTTGCGCAAGATGACCATTATCTTAAAGAAAGACAATTGATTGGTTAAATAACTTCGGAGAAAACAAGTTTCATGAAATTCTGTTGCGTTTTAAAGTTTTTTAGTTGGACATACCTCATAATTATTTTAGTTGTCTTGCGAGTACCTGAAAAAACCTTCTCTGCTCATCCGGGTCTTCGATCTCTTCAAACGGTATGACTTCGCCTTCAAACTCAGCAACGATCTTCTTTTTACCGTTTACCGTGCCGATACCTCTGTACATCTTTGACTTGACGCCTTCCTGACCCTCTATTACATTAACCTCAAGCTCCACCTGGTCTCCAGGCAGCGCAAAACTGTAGAAGTTGGACTTCACAACCCTGCTGATCAGAAACCAGTTACTGAAATCCGATGACGCGGCCTCAAGCCAGCCGGCAAGTTGCGTCAGCGCCTCCAGCAAAAGGACGCCCGGCATGATGGGGTTTTTAGGAAAATGAAACTCAAGGAAGTCTTCGCTCATCGCAACGTTCTTGACGCCCTTGATGGATTCCCCTGATTTCCAGTCTGTAATGTGGTCTATTAAAAGGTAACGCATTTTCTAAGCTATAAGCGGTCAGCGCTCAGCACAGTCAGCTCAAAAAAAACAGACAGCCGTTTGCTGATAGCTGACCGCTATTATACATTATTCTCTTTTACCAATATTACACTGGCAACAGCATAATCTCCTGAATGAGATATTGATACAGTGATCTGACGTATGCCGCGCTTTCTGCTTATTTTTTCAACCCAGCCGGAAAAGCCGAGCAGAGGTTTGCCTGAAGCTCCGGGGATGGTCTCGATCTCCTGAAATGCGTGGTCGATCCCGCTGCCTGACATGCCAATGCCGAGGGCCTTGAGCGCGGCTTCTTTGACCGCGAACCGTCCGGCGAAATGGATATGCGGGTCTTTCCTTGTTTCACAATATTCCCGTTCTTTTTCTGTGAAAATATCTGAGGCAAAGTTTGTGTGCTTCCGGAAGACATCCCTGAACTTTGAGACCTGCACCATATCAATACCCTGATACAGTTCCATCATGATACGCTGAGCCCTCCATCCACGGATATTGCCTGGCCGGTTATGTAATTTGCATTATCGGAAGCGAGGAAAACGATAAGGTTTGCTACATCAGCGGGCTCGCCAAACCGGCTCATCGGGATCTGCTCAAGGATCTTGTCTCCTGCCCGTTTCCGCACCCGGCTGCTCATGTCAGTAACGATCATTCCCGGCAGGACGGCATTGACCTGAATTCCCTTTCCTGAAAACTCTACAGCGCATGCGCGCGTGAACGATATGAGGCCGCCTTTTGCCGCTGCATAGTTTGTCTGCCCGCGTCCGCCCTTAATGGCTCCTATGGATGATATGCTGATTATTTTTCCTGACCTGTTCATTATCATCATTTCAGCGGCATGTCTGGTGCAGAGAAATGCGCCCCCAAGGTTTGTGTTGATCACGGAGTTCCATTCAGTGAGTTCCATTGCGAGCAATAAGTTGTCTTTGATAATTCCTGCGTTGTTCACAAGTATGTTGAGTTTGCCGTATTTCCCCTTGATAAAATCAAAAAGCTTCTGCACTTCTTCAGGCTGCGAGACATCAGCCTTGAAGAGCTCTGCTTCACCGCTGGAATCTGTAATAGTCTTCCGGACCTCTTCAGCCTTTTCCGCAGATCTGTTGAAATTGATAATAACCTTTGCGCCAGCCTTTGCAAGGAGGATCGCGGTTTCCCGTCCAATTCCCCTTGAAGCCCCGGTAACGAGAGCTATCTTTCCTGATAAATCAATGTTCATTTACTTGCCTCTCAATTTATGGTTGCAGTTACTAAGACATACGTTAATAAAGCCACATAATCGTCATTCCGGCTTGTCCGGAATCTTCCAGCAGAACGATTCCCGACACGCTTCGCTTGCGGGAATGACAAACAATGTGGCTTTCATAACGTTGTTCTTAGTAATTTAATTCTTCTGCCAAAAGGATTCAAGTGGTCAAGGGTTCAAGGATTCAAGAGAGATGATGGAGGGTTCTTGCTATCGCTTGAACCCTTGAATCCTGTACCCTTGTGTCAACTCTTGAACTTCTTTATGATAATCGACGCATTCTGCCCTCCGAAACCGAATGAATTCGATATTGCCGAACGCACGATCTTTGCCCTCTTGACATTTGGGACATAGTCCAGGTCGCACTTGGGGTCAGGGTTTTTCAGGTTCAAAGTTGGATGTATCTCGTTCCTCAGTACGCTCAAAGCGGTGAAAATAAGCTCCGGGCCACCTGAAGCAGCGATAAGGTGGCCGATAATGGACTTGCTTGAATTGACGCAAAGAGAATATGCGTGCTCTTTGAAGACATTCTTTATAGCGAGTGTCTCAGCAGAATCATTCAGCTTTGTGCTCGTTCCGTGCGCGTTGATATAATCTATTTCCCCAGGCGCCGTATCTGCATCCAGAAGCGCAGCTCGCATTGCATGCTCCGCGCCTTCGCCTTTCGGGTGCGGGGCCGTTACCTGATAAGCATCAATGGTGGTGCCATACCCTGCAACCTCAGCATAGATCTTTGCTCCCCTTTTCAGAGCGTGCGCTTCTTCTTCAAGCACAACTATCCCGGCGCCTTCTCCCATGACCAGCCCGCCCCTTTTTCTGTCAAACGGTCTGCATGTTTCTTCTGGGCTGTCTGCTGACGAAGCAGCAGCGCCCAGCAGAACGAAGAATATGAGGCCGACAGGATTGATCATGGAATCTGCTCCTCCGGCAAGCATCATGTCAGCATCTCCGCGGCGGATCAGGCGGAAAGCAAGCCCGATCGCCTGTGAGGCTGACGCGCATGCAGTTGTTACAGTTGCATTATATCCATTAAGTCCGAATCGTTTTGCGATAAGTGCGGACGGCCTGTGTGAATTGTTTTTCACGATGGATTCCCTATGAATGCCCTTATGTTCTCTTCCGAATCGTTCATAAGCAAAGTTGCCATCTTTACCAATCCATTTCTGTACATCTTCCAGCCTGTTTATTCCGAGCCCGGCAGCAAGGATCACGCCTGAGCGGAAAGATTCAGAGCCCGGAGCCCAGAGCCCGGAGCCCAGATTATTTTCGGCGTTTTTTTTGTCTATGTTCTGTGATCTATGTTCTGTGTTCTTTCTTACAAGTCCCCCATCCTTTAAAGCCTGCTGTGCTGCCCATAAGGCGAAAAGAGTCCTGCGCTCACCTTCCCGCACCGCATCTTCGGGGAATTCCTGCTGCAATCTCGCCCAGTTTGTTGATTTTATTTCCCCGACAGCCTGCACCTTTGAATTCTCTGCATGCGGATACGTTAGTTTGCTTATGCCTGATATTCCCGACAGCGCTTTCTGCCAGTTTTCTTCAACATCAAGACCGAGCGCTGTTGCCATACCCAAACCTGTGATGACGACCTTTCGCTTATTCATGATCTTAGACCTTGATCCCGCTGTAATAATAAAAAATATTGCGAAGAGCCTCTGAGTCAACCTTGTGGACGTGGCTGTAGATGATGCGGTTCATCGATGCGATCGTTGTTCCGTCAACAGTGATCCAGGCCCTGCCGAGAGAGTCCCTGCGCGATGTGGAGATGATCTCCCCGTGTATCTCTGCATTCATTCCCGGACGCAGCCGGGGAGATACCTGCACATCTTCAACGAGCGACATGATGGCAGAGAGGTTGAAATCGTGGGAATAAATGACGAGCCATCCCAGGAGCTGCGCCATGGCCTCAATATATATCACTCCCGGAATGAGGGCCTGTTTTTTAAAATGTCCCCGGAGAAATTCCTCCGATAGGGTAAACGTCTTAACCCCGGAGATCGATTTCCCTTTTTCGATATTAGATATTCTGTCGTAATATAAGAATCTCATCTAATCTGAAGTATCCATTAAATCCGGAGCAAGTATGGCGAGTAAATGCGAGCTTTACGAAATAAAGCAATTTAAACAGAAACATTATCATCCTTACATTGAGGCGAAGCCTCTGAAATATTGTGCAATACCTTAGCATCCGGAACCCCAAAACATTCTGTTTGTATGTGTATTGATAATGTATTTAAATGATCCATTGCTTTCAATATGTTCTCGAACCATGGCTTGCTCCGGATAAGCCTAATCCGCTTTCTCGATTATCAAACTCACACACTGGCCTTCATAGCTCGTTGCATTTATCAGCACTCTTTTCACAGAGGCCTTTACCGGTTTGCTGTTCACGAGATTGAACCTGAGACCCGGGTCAACAGGATACGTGCCGGGGATCATGGGGATTATACCATGCTGAAGCATGTGTATTGTTAGGATGACATCAACTGCAGGGGCGCCGGCAAGGAGATGTCCCAGAGAACCTTTTGAAGAATAAACATGAATCTTGTCGAGGCACGTATTAAATGTATAATGGATCGCTTCAATCTCATTTTTATCTCCCATATGCGTTCCGTCTCCGTGAGCGATGATCACATCAATGTCAAATGGTTCAATGCCTGCCTTTGCGAGTGCCTGCTCCATTGATCGTGATTCAGCAGACGCAGTGGGGCAACGAGCAGCGTCATTTTTGTCGAAAGCACAGCCGTATCCTGTAATGGCAGCATAATATGGCGCGTGTCTTTTCTTTGCTGATGACTGATGTTCAAGGATGATCATCCCTGAGCCTTCTCCGAGAACGGTTCCGGTCCTCCCGGCGCCGAAGGGGCGGCACAGCGTATCTTCTCCATTCAATATGCCGAACCATGTGGCACGTGCAAGGCTAAGGGGCGATACCTTTTCACTTACCCCTCCTGCGAGAACGGCCATTGCCTTATGTTCGGCTATCGTGTTCATTCCTTCTATTACCGCCTGGGCTCCTGAGTCAGCATGAGGCGAGAAGACGGTGTTTTCACCTTTTATGCCGAGATTGATAGCGGCCTGGCAGAAACTGATATTGTTCAGCATGGAGAGAGGCCAGAGAGGATAGATATCCTGATATCCGCCGGAATAAAAAGCGCCATAGTCAGGATTTCCTTGCGGGTACATTGACTTCATGACAGCGGGGAGGAGGTCCTCGATAGAGTAGTCGACCATTCCCATGCCCGCGAAGAACCCCACTTCATCAGGAGTGATTGATGAAGAATCAAGATGTGCGTGTTTGAATGCGTCCTTTGAGGCCTTCATGAGCATAAGGGAATGTTTGTCCATAATGCGTGCGTCTCTTGGATGAATTCCGAGTCCTTCAGGATCAAGTCCGTGAACCAGAGCCGCGGCTTCGCAGGGAAAACCCCGGACATGAGCATCCCCTATGGGACGTATACCGTGCTTTCCCGAAAGCAGGGCTTCCCATGTTTCCTGTGTGTTCAAACCCAGGGAAGAGACAAGGCCAAATCCTGTAATGACGATTTTATCGTTCATTTCGTTGGAAACCACGAAGGCACAAAGGCACAAAGGGTAGTCTGCGGAGGTTTTCTATGCGACACATTTTCAAAAAAGGCTTTTATCAGCTTAAGAAAATTTTCTGTGAAAGATACACGTAGCCCTGAAGTAAAAATATAAAATGTCTTGTGTCGATCATAGAAAAATCGACCCAGAGTCGCCCATTGTGAATGAAAAGATGTTAGATGAAATTTAAGATGTCTAAACAGTAATGACATAGTTGATAGTTTAAAGAAACAATATCCTGATTATCAATATACATTGAATCGGGCTTTTCATAGTACAACAGACAGAGACGTCTTCAAAACTTCTATAAAGCAGCAGATTAGCTGAAATCCGTGTGTCTTGCACTCTGCTAAGACATTACCGCTTTAGACAGCGGTATAAATCTTCAAAGGTGTTGCTGATAGAGCTTTTTCAGCCATCTCTGTCTGTTGTCCTGTAGTATGATTGCATTTTCCAGGTTGACTATGCGCGAGATGAAGTTTTATTCTTATTTTTATGAAAAAACTCTGGGGCGGAAGGTTTAAAGGCAATACGGACAAGGTTGTGGAGAGCTTTACATCTTCACTGTCCTTTGATGTGCGTCTCTGGAATTACGACATCGAGGGTAGCATGGCCCACGTCAAGATGCTCGGAAAGCAGAAGATCATACCCCGGAAGGATGCAGCGCTTATTCTGCGCGGCCTTGCAGAAATAAGGGAAGAGATACAGGCAGGCACATTTAAATTCCGTGACAGCCTTGAAGATGTGCACATGAATATCGAACATGCGCTCATAAAAAAAATAGGCCCTGCGGGAGGAAAGCTCCATACAGCAAGGAGCAGGAATGACCAGGTGGCCCTGGACCTCAGGCTTTTTCTCCGTGACGAGATATCTGAGGTTGAGAAACTTCTCCGGAAGCTGCAGCAGGCGCTTGTATCCGCAGCGGAAAAGCATGTTGGCACCCTGATGCCGGGATTTACCCATCTTCAAAAGGCTCAGCCGGTTTTGCTTGCGCACCATCTGCTTGCGTATTTTGAGATGCTTGAACGTGACTGTGAGAGATTTGCGGACTGTCTGAAACGCGTGAACGTTATGCCGCTGGGGTCCGCGGCGCTTGCGGGAACGACATTGCCCATAGACAGAAAATTCGTTGCGCAGTTGCTGAAGTTCCCGCGCATATCCGAAAACAGCATGGACGCGGTTTCTGACAGGGATTTTGTTATTGAATTTATTTCATCTTCAGCCGTCCTGATGGCCCATCTGTCGAGGTTTTCAGAAGAGATGATCATATGGAGCAACGATGAATTCGGATTTGTTGAACTGCCCGATGCATTTACAACCGGTTCGAGCATCATGCCGCAGAAGAAGAACCCTGATGTCCTTGAGCTGACAAGGGGCAGGACAGGAAGGGTCTACGGCCATCTGATGGCGATACTGACCGTCATGAAAGGGCTGCCTCTTGCTTATAACAGGGACATGCAGGAGGATAAAGAACCGGTGTTTGACACGGTTGATACGGTAAAATCCTGCCTCATCGTGCTCTCTGAGATGATGCCTGAAATTCGTTTTAATGAAAAGGTGATGGCGAGGGCTGCTGAAGGCGGATTCCTGACAGCTACTGACCTTGCGGAATACCTTGTAAGAAAGGGCATGCCTTTCAGGGACGCCCACAGGGTCACTGGAGAAATCGTAAGGTACTGCATTGACGGGAACAAAAGGATGAGCGACCTGAATTTAAAGGAATTCAGGCAGTTTTCAAAGTTGATCGGGGGAGATATATTCAGTTATATATCTGCTGGGTCATCGGTCAGCGGGAAGAAATCTTACGGCGGCACATCTCCCAGGATGGTGC
Source organism: Nitrospiraceae bacterium (assembly GCA_003599425.1). GTDB lineage: Bacteria > Nitrospirota > Thermodesulfovibrionia > UBA6902 > UBA6902 > SURF-23. The sequence continues at coordinate 22,427 of QZKC01000086.1, forward strand.
AGGCGAGGATCAGGCAGATCAAAAAAAGAGGTAAGAGGTTTAGAGCTGAAGGCTGATAGCTGAAGGCAGACAACTGAAGACCAAGGGAAAAGGAGTAACGGATTGAAGGAGAATAAAATAACTGCCATTCCCACATTCACAGGGATCCATTTTTTTTTATACCTGATGATTTTGACTGTATTCATTCCTTCCTGCGGAAGGCGGGGGGATCCCGTTCCGATCGAACCGCGCATTGAAAAGCCTTCCGAGCAAAAGGCAGCAGAAAAAACAGAACCGGTGCAGCCTGATGTTTTACAGGAAAACAGGAAAACTTCTGAAATGCCGGAAGCGCCGACTGGACTTGTCGGTGTTTATACCGAATCGGATGTTGTGCTTACGTGGGGTGAGCACAAGGGAGAGGATGTCAGATACAGGGTTTACCGCTCTGAAGGAAACGATTATGTGTTAGCTGGGGAAACAGTCACTCCTGCGTTTACGGACAGTGCAGTTCAGCCGGATAAAAAATATCATTACCGGGTAACTGCAGTGGGTATTAACGAGGGGCCACCCTCAAAAGAAATAATCATTATTACGGAGATCCACTGAGATGAGAGAAAAAATACTGAATGCATTTGAAGAGAGCGCAACTGTCAAGCAGCAGTTCGTCCGTGAAAATATAGATACCATTATCGATGTGTCAAGACTTATTGCCGACTGCTTCAGCAAAGGGGGAAAACTCCTGCTGTTCGGAAACGGCGGCAGTTCGTCCGATGCATCACACATTGCCGGAGAGTTTGTGAACAGGTTTACGAAAGACCGCCCACCTTTTCCTGCCATAGCACTGAACACTGATGTGGCAGTCCTTACATCCATAGCAAACGATTATGATTTTTCAGAGGTTTTTGCCCGCCAGATGAAGGCGTTTGCACATGAAGGAGACGTTGCCATAGCCATCAGTACGAGCGGCAATTCACCGAACGTTCTGAAAGCTGTTGAGGTGGCAAAGAAGAAGAAAGTAAAGACCATCGCATTCACAGGGGCTAAAGGCGATAAACTCGCATCAATGACAGACTATGTTTTTGCCGTTCAATCAACTGCTACTCCCCGGATACAGGAAACCCACATCACTCTGGGACATGTTATCTGCCAGATGGTTGAGGAGATACTGTTCGAAAGTCACAGGAAAAAATAGCCTCGCCTCTGTGCTACCATAAATTTCTCCGCAGGCTTCACTTTGTGCATCTGTGCATTTGTCACTGTGTGCCTTCTGTTGGAACAGGGTTATGGAATATGAATTAACCGACATGCTAATATTGTTGTTGCATATGAAAAAAATAATCCTGTTGCCGGTCTTTCTTCTCCTCCTCCCTTCTGTTTCCGGAGCGGAAGAAGTAATCCTCAAACTGCGGACAAGTTATAATCCCGGATACACCAGAATTGTATTTGAGGGGCCTCAGCCTGTCATAGACCGTGCTGTCGTCAACCAGAAGGAAATGAGCATTCTGGTCACTTTTACCGGCGCTCGATTATCCATACAGGCTGAAAATATATCGATACCCTTTAAGAAATTAGGGAATGACAGGATCATCCTTTCTGCTGGGGAGTTCAGGGGGATGAAGGTTCTGACCCTCAAAAATCCAGGCCGCCTGGTAATAGATATATATCAGAAAGAGCAAAGGGAAGATAAAGAGAAGAACAGGGCGGAGCTGCAGAGCCCCTCAGCGGATAGTAGAGCGGCGACCCGACTACGCTCAGACGCCGCATTGTCGGCTGAACAGAAGAAAGCGCCTGCAAAAAGGAACTTGATACTGGTTATCGACCCTGGACACGGCGGTTTTGAAAGTGGAACTGTCAGAGAGGGCCAGATAGAAAAAAACGCTGTACTGGATATAGCGCGGAAGCTTGAGGCGCTTTCGAAAAAAGGATCCTTCGAAAGCTCCCTTACCAGAAGCGGTGATCTCTTTATGAGCCTGACCGAGAGAGTGAGAAACGCAAACAGCAGAAAACCGGATATTTTTCTGAGCCTCCATGTAGGAAATCATAAAGATATGGTAATTTATCTGCCGGTGATTACCGATTCGGCGCCGGAGGCAATAAAACCGTATCTCTACAGCAAGGGACAGGAGGCATATCTGCAAAAGACAGTGGCCCTGCTGAACTCTTTAAAAGATGCTGCTGCCGAAGAGCTCGGAAGCGATATGGTGACGGTAAAGCCGCTCCCGTACAGTATTATTTCCGGGATCGATGCTGCCGCGCTTATGGTCGAGTTGCCCTCTTTTGAACATGAGAATTATACAGAGGAATTCAGGATGAAAATAGCAAACCTGCTGAACAAGGGGCTTTACCTTTATGAGGAAAATGAAGCAGTCCGTTAAATTCAGTATGCCTTTCCTTTTCGTTCTGCTAATGATCTTCATCATCAGCATGGGTGCAAGCTATTTTTTCTTTAAGGGGAAATTTTCTTTTGACTCTTCTTTTATCGAAGATATCGAATCAAGGCAGTCCGGCGCAAACCAGACTGAACGCAGGGAAGAGCCGGTGAGGCTCTATGATGGCCCGGGAATCACAACATCGGGTGAGCAGGGAAAAAGCGCTGACGCGCTTGCCGCTGCTGAGGATGCTCTGCGAAAATATTTGCATATGTATAAGGTGCGGCTCCTTGATCTGTATATGGACAGCAAAGGGATGGTGTATGTAGACCTTGGATCTGAACTGAAGAAGAACTTCAGGGGCGATGCATCCGAAGAATTAATGGTGCTTGCCGGACTGTATAATACTGTTCAGGCAGCGGTGCCCGAGTTGACCGCTCTCAAGCTTTTGATCGATGGACATGAGGCAGAAACCATCGGAGGCCATATCGATATTTCAAGGCCGTTGGGGAAAGAAATTGCAGAAAATATCTGAGGACATGCCCATAGGCGTTTTTGATTCCGGGGTTGGGGGGCTCACTGTCATGCGTGAGATCATGAGCCAGTTGCCCGGAGAAAATATTCTCTATCTCGGCGACACCGCACGCGTTCCGTACGGGACAAGGTCCCCTGAGACTGTGATCAGGTATTCGGTTGAGAACACGCAGTTTTTCATATCAAAGGGGATCAAGCTGCTTGTGGTTGCCTGCAATACATCATCCTCAGTGAGCCTTGAGGTGCTGAGAGAGCGGTTTCCTATTCCGGTGATAGGGGTTGTTGAGCCGGGAGCGCGGGCCGCTGTATCAGGCACAAAACTTAAAAGAGTTGCCGTAATAGGAACAGAGACGACCATCAACAGCCGTTCCTACGAACGGGCCATCAGGGCGATAGACGTTTCAATCAGTGTATCGGGCATTGCCTGCCCGCTTTTTGTCCCGATCATTGAAGAAGGATGGCTTGAGGGGGAAGTAGTTGCACTCACTGCTGAAAAATATTTGTCGTCAATAAGAAATAACGGCGCAGACATACTCGTGCTCGGATGCACGCATTACCCGATGATAAAGGATGTTATCGCAAAAGTTGCAGGGATATCTTTGATCGATTCTGCAATTGAGACCGCGAAAGAGGTAAAGGGCGTACTTGCCGAAAGAAACATTCTAAGACAGGGAAAAGAACCGGGAGAGCGTGAGTTTTTTGTGACCGATGCTCCTGAAAAGTTTTCACGGACTGGCGAACGGTTTCTGGGTCAAAAGATTTTAAACATTTCAAAGATCAGCCTGGGGGTATAGAAACGGAGGATTTATCATGCGAACTGATGGAAGAAAAGCTGATGAGTTAAGGAACCTGAAGATCACGGGTAATTTTTTGAACACTGCGGAGGGTTCCGTGCTGATCGAGTTGGGGGGCACGAAAGTCATATGCGCTGCTTCCATAGAAAACAAGGTGCCTTTTTTTCTGAAGGACCAGAACAGGGGATGGGTCACTGCGGAATATGCCATGCTGCCCCGCGCCACACCCATCAGGACCATCAGGGAATCAGCTGCCGGGAAGATCGGGGGAAGGACGCACGAGATACAGAGGCTTATCGGCAGGGCCATGCGGTCGGTCGTAGATCTTAATGTTCTGGGAGAGAGAACTGTCTGGCTGGACTGTGACGTCATACAGGCCGACGGCGGGACGAGGACGGCTTCAGTGACAGGCGCCTTTGTAGCACTTAAGCTTGCCATAAGATATGCACTGGCCAATAAAATCATTGAACGGGATCCGGTCAATGAATATGTTGCCGCGGTTAGCGTCGGCATTGTTGAAGGAGAGCCGAGGCTTGACCTTTCCTATCCGGAAGATTCATCTGCAGAGGTCGATATGAACATT
>QZKC01000099.1 GCA_003599425.1 Nitrospiraceae bacterium
AATATGTTCAGAGGCTTCGCCTCAATGTAAGGATAATAATGTTTCTGTTTAAATTGCTTTACTCCGTAAAGCCTGCATTTACTCACCATACTTGCTCCAGATTTATGGTCAATGTAAATTAACTATCTACTTATATATTAAGGGGGTATTTATGCCAAATGCAAAAGTGACTCTTGTTGAAGATATGCAGTTTATCGGCACCGCTGATTCGGGTCACGCGGTGGTAATGGATGCGCCTGTTTCAGTGGGCGGGAAAAATACGGGGGCAAGGCCCTCCGAGCTGCTTCTCATGGCCTTCGGAGGATGTTCTGGTATGGATGTGATCTCCATATTGAGAAAGAAGAAACAGCAGGTCAATAAGCTTGAGATCAATGTAAGCGGAGAGATGGCTGATAAACATCCTCATCTCTATACGACCATGCATATTGAGTATGTCATTACAGGAAAAGACATTTCCGAAGAGGCAGTCAAACGGTCGATAGACCTTTCTTTGGAAACATACTGTTCTGTGGGTGCAACCCTTGGGAAGGCTGCAAAGATAACACATTCATACAAGATAATTCAGGAATGACAAAAGACAGGGGCAAGGGGCAAGGGGCAAGGGGCAAAATACACAAGGAATCCCTGTTCCCTATCCACGGCCCCCTGACCTTTCTGTACAAATACATAGCGACCCTTGGCTTCATCGGCTACATCCCCGTGGCTCCCGGGACGTTTGGGACGCTGGCAGGTTTTTTTCTCATCATGCTTTTGAAACCGGATGATATGGTGCTCCTGATTGCAACTCTTACTCTGTTCATTATCGGGGCGTATACGTCTGACCACGCAGAAAAACTCCTTGGCAAGGACAGCAGTCATATTGTTATTGATGAACTGTGCGGGTACTTCATTTCTGTCCTGCTTGTCCCCAAAAGCGTCGGTTATCTTGTGGCAGCATTCATCTTGTTCAGGTTTTTCGACATCCTGAAGCCTCCGCCAGTAAGAAATGCGGAAAGTTCTTTCTCCGGCGGCGCCGGGGTCATGCTGGATGACGTGATGGCCGGGATATATACGAACATATGTCTTCAGGCGTGGAGATATCTTGTTTAAAAAAATAATTGCTTAAACCGGATAAGATATTTATAATTTCAGTAAATCAAACCGAGGGAAATCTTCCATGAAGCAGCGGCTGAATAAGGCTATCAACGATTACATGAAATTTCTTAAGAAACACTACAGCACAAAGATATTAATAGTTGTATTGTTTGGCTCTGTTGCAAGAGGGGAGTTCAATAAAGAATCAGATGCGGATATCCTCATAGTAATATCAGATAGCAACACAAAAATAAAAGACGAGATCAGTATGTCTGCCTATGAAATAATGCTCAAAAACAATGTCGTACTTTCACCGATTGTTATGGACAGAGACACTTATGAGTGGTATAAAAAAAACAAAGACCCCTTTTATAATAATATCCGCAGGGACGGAATCGACATTTGGACGAAAGAACGAGAGAGCTTATTAAAGTCCGCTTAGAGCGGGCTGAAGAGGACGTTAAAACAGCCAAAGAACTGTTATCACTTAAAAGATACAGGGCGTCTGTCAATCGTGCTTATTATTCACTGTTCAGCATTACCACTGCTGTCTTGCTCACGAAGAAACTTGAAAGATCAAAACACTCAGGTGTCGAAGCAGCTTTTAACCAGTATTTTATAAAGAATAAAATTATTGAAGTTGAATATGGGAAGATATTTGATTACGTGAGAAGAAAGAGAGAAGAATGTGACTATAACACCAGAATTGTCATTGATAAAGAGACGGCAGACAAAAGGATATCCATCTCCAACTACTCGCTTTAGATGGTGTACTGACAGACTGAAAATAAATCCTACAAGTAAATTTATTCTTGATAAAGTCTCACAATATGGAGCAGTAGTTATTGTGCTCGGTTCAAGGATTGCAGAAAGCAATGCAAGGGCTCACGTGATGGAAGCGTACCGCATTGAAGGACAGAGATATAGACCTCATAAGGAGTTAGCAAAGGCATGGGTCTATATGCCTATTCAAGATTTATCAAATAATCAGATATGGGATTATCTATTGACAGTAGATAATCCCTGGAGCGGGGATAATGATGGGCTTGCGCTTCTTTATAAGAAAGCAAGCGGGGGCGAGTGTCCTATGGTTATTGATGAGACAACACCCCCATGCGGCAACAGCCGTTTTGGATGCTGGACATGCACAGTTGTAGAAAGGGATAAGTCAATGGAGTCTCTTATTGATTCCGGTGAAGAAAAATTTAAACCCCTGCTCGAATTCAGAGACTATCTCAGAGATATTAGGGATCAGGACTGGGCAAGAATGAACGTACGCAAAAACGGACAAAGCGGAAAAGGACCTTTCACACATGAAACCAGACAGAATCTTCTGAAAAGATTATTACATCTCCAAAAGGAAATAAATGAAACCTTAATTCAAGGAGACGAACTCGCAGCCATACAGGAGATTTGGGCGCTTGAAGGTCAGCCTGTTGACCTTGTAGAGAACATATGGCGGCATGTATACGAGGAGGAGTCTATGGCAGAGGCAAAAGAGAATCCTGCATTATCAAAGGAAGATCAGCTTTTAGAGGAAGTTTGCAAAGAGTATAATATTTCATTTGAAATGATGAGGAGATTGAGAGAGCTTGAAGAAGAATATGGGTCACTCCGGAGAAGGCATGGTTTGCCGGAGTTGATGAGAGAGGCTGTGAAGCAAAATATAACAGTTTAAGATGCCGGGTATTAAATAATTGGAGGTATAATGCCGACCATAGCAATGTTTTATGGAATCATAATCCGTATGTATTGTTCACCTGGTGAGCATAATCCGCCTCATTTTCATGCTTATTATCAGGACTACAACGCTGTTATTGATATACGGAAATGTGAATTGTCAGATGGAGAACTGCCTGTCAGACAATTGAAACTTGTTCTGGCATGGGCTGAAATACACAAAGATGAGTTGCTGGCAGATTGGGAATTGGCGTCCAAAGGCGAACTGCCGTTTCCTATTGAACCGTTAAAATAAAGGAGGCAATTATGTACTTGCCCGTAAAGAAAGTTAAACCATTAAACGATTACAAGTTACTGCTTACCTTCGGTGACAAAGAAGAAAGGGTGTTTGATATGTCGCCATATTTGAGCATGGGGAAGTTCTCGGAACTAAAGGACATTTCCATGTTTAACTCCGTCACGGTCAGATTCGACACTATAGAGTGGGCAAATCATCTGGATATGGACCCGGAATTTCTGTACGAAAAAAGTGTAGGGATAGAACAGGTGAAAATATAATAAATGCACTGGCGAAATTTAAATGTCTGAAAAGAACTCAGATTATTATATCAAGAAGTTTGCCCATCTAAGGATAGACAGGAGTCATGGCAGACCTGCCCCGCACAAACCCATATTACTCCTCACAATAATTGAACTGATAGAACGGGGCGTTATCTCCAAAAATGAAATTGAACTGACTCCAGATGTGGTTTCAACTTTTCTGAGTTATTGGAATACTCTTTATCCTGATCAAAAGGGAATAGTCGCGTTGCCTTTTTTTCATTTGAAGAGCGATGGCTTTTGGTACTTGCTCCCCAATGCAGGATATGAAAAGTCATTTAATTTAATTCGGCATATAAAGTCGAGCTATCAAATTAGGGACATGGTTAAACATGCTTATCTTGATAGCGAATTGTTTAACCTTCTTCTATTGGATAAAAACAGGACCTTGTTTAGGCGACTCATAATTGATAACTATTTTGAATATGATGAAAGGAAAAAACTGGTTCAGACAATAAATCTATGCCGAGACGCTATGAAATATGAGCATATGTTGATTGCTGAGGCAAGTGTTCCGTACAACGCTAAAAAACCAAAAATAAAAATAAGGTTTAGAGAGAAAGTCAGGGAAGTCGGATTCAGGCACGTGATTATGTCAATTTATAATTACACATGCTCAGTGTGCAACATGAGAATTTTGACATTAGAGGGTGCATCGGTTGTCGATGCAGCGCACATAATACCTTTCAGTGTTTTTGCCAATGATGATATACGGAATGGCATAGCTCTCTGTAAATTACATCATTGGTCTTTTGATGAGGGGCTTATTAGCATCGATGATAATTACCGAGTCATAGTTACCCCGTTGATAAGTTCACAAAGACCAACTGAATGGTTATTGACTGATCTTATGAATAAACAAATTATGCTCCCGCAGAATGAGACCCTTTATCCAGCGCAGGAAGCTCTACATTATCACAGAGAAAATAAATTTATTAGATGAGAAAAGCGGTATAATATTTTAAGATAAATTTACTATCAGAAGCTAAAGATCAACTTGATGGATTTAGGGCTACCGGATTAAGACCTAATCTGTGGGCAAGGGCATCATTAGGGTTTTCTTTATCTCTTGAATCCTCGCCTGATGATATCAACTATGACTCAAATGGTCAGGAATTTACCCGAGAAGTTTTTTATGGAAAAGACGAACCTGTCTTTTTAGCACTTATCAGACAAAGGCATGGTAGTGTTGAGGATGGTGAAATAAACCGATTAGCAAAGTTGCATGTTGAACGTGGTATCAGACAATTATGGAATGAATTTGAAAGAGTCGGTAAAAGAGGCGATGAGTTTATCATTTCTCTATTAGAGACGGCGAGCAAGGCATTTCCACAAACTGCAGAGGTGGGCGGCTCACCGGAAAAGGTCCATGAAGGCGCTGACTTTAGCATTGCTATTGAAATTGGCAAGGATGCAAAAACGGGTAATGCTCTATCCTATATGATGAATGCACCTGGCTTGTCGCCACACATTGCCATTATGGGACGAACAAGAAGCGGCAAGACAAGAACAGGACTGAATATGTTAGAAAAAATTAATTTCTGTTCCGGGAAAAAACTCCCTTTTCTGGTTTTTGATTATGCAAAAGGGGACATTGCCGGAAATAAGGAATTTATTAACTCAGTAGATGCAATCGTTATTAAATTGCCTAAAACAAAAATCCCTATGGCTCCTCTTGCCCTTTCATCTTACGATGATGAGAAGATTAAATTAGCGGCGAGGCGCTTTGTGGATACAATAAAATCAGTCGTTCGTTTAGGCCCAAAACAAGCCGATGCATGCTTGAGGATTGTAAAAGAGGCATATGAAAGGGCGGAAGGTTCAGCGCCTGATATGGAAGACGTGCTTTCTGTTGCCGAAGAACTATATTTAGCAGAGGGTAAGCAGCCCGATTCTCTTTTGGTTACCTTAAGAGATTTTGCGGATTTTCAAATATTCAGGTCGGCAAAACACGGGGAAGAACATGACATTTTCAAAAAAATGCATGTTATTGATTTATCTTCGTTACCGGAGAGTTTGAGAAAGATTTGTGTATTCTTGATGTTGGACAGACTTTATTCGGAAATTATGGAACGCCAAAATGCCCCTATGGATTCTAAAGGCTACAGGCAAATGCGTTTGATAATCGCTGTTGATGAAGCACATAATTATTTACCTTGTAAACAGCCTACCCTGGAAAAATTTGTCAGAGAATCGGCATCAAAAGGTGTTGCTATTATGCTAATGTCTCAATCGCCCGATGATTTTGACCAGCCCAAATATAACTTTGCTAAAGAAATGGGGCTTGTACTTGTCTTCTCATGCTTTGTGCAAAAGCCCAAAATGCTCGAAGCGTTATTGGGCGGAAATGTTGAACCGCAACTTATGTCACAACTTCCAGCCGGTATCGCAAAAACCCGTCTGCCAAATTCAATAAGGCCAATTGATATTCGCACCTGGATTCCTTAAAAAATATAAGTTTCTTACTAGTTGAACAGCATCAACCAAAAAGCCTCTGCACATTTTTACGGCCATATGGTATCCTAAGACGCTACGGGAAAAGAGGGTGAAACATCATTAGACTTTGAGAAGTTTTATTGCGATAGAGTTGCCTGAATCAGTACGAACTGCCCTGTCAGTGCTGCAGCAGGACTTAAAGACCTGTGGGGCTGATGTGAGATGGGTAAAACCTGAAGGCATTCACCTGACACTGAAATTCCTGGGCGAAGTTAAAGACAAAGACGTTGACAGAATTGTCGAAATACTTGAGGGGACCTGTAAAGAGTATAGTACTTTTCATCTTGAGATCAATAGGATTGGTACGTTTCCAGGCAAAAGATCTCCGAGAGTCCTGTGGGTAGGGATCAGCGGGGACGAAACTCTTGCGGCGCTAAAGCGTAAAATCGATGACAGGATGTCCTCCCTCGGCTTTGAGAAAGAGGAGAGGCCTTTTTCCCCTCATCTTACACTCGGCAGATTTAAATCTTCAGCAGGGAAAGAAGCAATGATGCAAAGGGTTGACTCGCTTAAAGACAGCAGCGTTGGCAAAATTGAAGTTACATCCATATCGTTGATGAGAAGTGATCTGGGCCCGGCAGGGGCAACGTACACGAAGATCGGTGAATTTTTATTAAATAAATAAATCAAACATAAGGGAGGATAAAAGATGTCAGATAAGGATCGCTCAAAAGCACTTGAAGTGGCTATATCACAAATAGAAAAACAGTTCGGTAAAGGCGCCATCATGCGTCTCGGTTCTGAGGGAATAACAGAAATATCTGTCATTCCCTCAGGCTCTATCGGCCTTGATGTTGCCCTTGGGGTCGGAGGATATCCGAGAGGCAGGGTCATTGAGATATATGGCCCCGAGTCATCGGGAAAAACAACGCTCGCGCTCAACGCGGTCGCACAAGCTCAAAAAGCAGGGGGCAACGCGGCCTTCATAGATGCAGAGCATGCCCTTGACATATCGTATGCGTCAAAACTCGGGGTGAATATCAGTGAACTGCTGGTCAGCCAGCCCGACACTGGAGAACAGGCGCTTGAAGTGGCAGAGACCCTTGTGCGCAGCGGCGCTCTCGATATTATTGTCATCGATTCTGTAGCAGCCCTGGTCCCCCGTGCCGAGATCGAAGGAGAAATGGGGGACAGTCTCCCCGGTCTTCAGGCGCGGCTCATGAGCCAGGCATTGCGGAAGCTTACAGCAGCAATTTCCAAAGGCCAGGCAACTGTTATATTCATCAACCAGATACGTATGAAGATCGGGGTCATGTTCGGTAATCCCGAGACAACAACCGGCGGCAATGCGCTCAAGTTTTACGCCTCCATAAGGCTCGATATCAGAAAGATCGAAAATCTCAAGGATGCCCAGGAATCTGTCGGAAGCAGGGTAAGGGTGAAGGTAGTTAAGAACAAAGTCGCTCCCCCCTTTAAACAGGCTGAATTCGATATATATTTCAATGAAGGCATATCGAGGACCGGTGAACTTATAGACCTCGGGGCTGAAAAGAATATCATCGAGAAATCAGGTGCATGGTATTCCTTTAATGGGAACCGCATTGGCCAGGGAAGAGAGAATGTCAGGCAGTATCTCCAGTCTCATCCGGAAGTTGCCCAGGAGATCGAATCAAAACTGTTTGAGGCTTATAATTTTAAAAAGTAATCATGCAATAACCTGAACAGGCATTCCGTGCAATAATACAAAAGGTTGAGACACTTTCAAAACCTCTATAAAGCAACAAGATTAGTTGAAACCCGTGCGTCTTGCACACTACATAAACCTATGCCGCTCAAGACGATGGCATCAAATCTTCAAAAGGCGTTGCTGATAGAGCTTTTTCAGTCGCCTCAGCCTTTTGTCAGATTATGTCCGGATTCAGTAAATAATCATTTATTTCAAGTAACAACCTGCCTCGTACGGATAAGACTAAACGTTTTCTGCAAATATGCCGATTATAACAGCGTAAAGGTATCACAAGCCTGCACATATTTTATGCAATTGATTGTAGGAGACAGATTATGTCAGTAGATATTAACGCCCTCCTTAAAAGGTCCGTAAAAATGAGCGCATCAGACCTGCACATAAAAGCAGGCAACCATCCTGCTGTGCGCGTAGACGGGAAGATCGTCCCTCTTCAGGATGAAAAAAGGTTGATGCCTGAAGACACCAGAGAGCTGGCAACTATCATTATGAATGACTACCAGAAGGAGCAGTTTGCCAAGGTCAATGACATTGACGTAGGTTACAGCATTCCAGGCCTGGGGCGTTTCAGATGCAACTGCTTTGTCCAGAGGGGCTCTGTCAGTATTGTCTTCAGGATCGTATCCATGGAAATTCTGGATATTGAAGATTTAATGCTGCCTGTTGTCTTAAAAAAGATCGCCATGGAGCCGAGAGGGCTTATCCTTGTCACCGGCACAACAGGAAGCGGCAAGTCAACTGCCCTCGCATCAATGATCGATTACATAAACATAAATAAAACCGAAAATATCATTACAATAGAAGACCCTATTGAATTTCTGTACCGCGACAAAAAAAGCATCATAAGCCAGCGAGAGATCGGGCATGATACCGAATCATTCAGCAAGGCCTTGCGCGCTGCACTGAGACAGGACCCTGATGTCATTCTCGTAGGTGAGATGCGCGATTTTGAGACCATCCAGACAGCTCTGGTTGCAGCAGAGACAGGACATCTTGTTCTCAGCACGCTTCACACATCTGATGCGGTTGAGACGATAAACAGGATCATCTCTGTTTTCCCGCCTTATCAGCATAAACAGGTGAGGATACAGCTTGCCTCGGTCCTCAGGGCGATCATATCGATGAGACTGGTCCCGAGGGCTGACGAAAAGGGAAGGGTCCCTGCCGTTGAAGTTCTGGTAGCAACCACAACAATCAAAAGCTGCATTGAGGACTCTGACAAAACAAAGCAGATCCCTGACTTTATTGCAGAAGGTTTCAGCCAGTACGGCATGCAGACATTCGATCAGTCTCTTTTGAGCCTTTACCAGCGTGGTATCATAACCTATGAAGACGCCCTCAACAGGGCCACAAACCGGGATGATTTCGCGCTCAAGGTCAAAGGCGTCATGTCCACAAAAGACTCATGGGATTATAGTGCTGCCTCAAAGACAAATGAGAAGCAAAGAAAAGGGCCTGACATTGCAAGGTTCTCAGGCTGACGCTAAGACATACGCGCTGAAACTTCTGAGCTTTCGTTCACGAAGCAGAAAAGAACTCCAGTACCGGCTGAAAAAGAAAGGCTTCTCCACTGAACAGATTGATGTTACAATCCTGTTTCTTGAGCGGGCCGGTTTGATCAATGATGAAAATCTTGCCGCAGAACTTCTCCGCTATTCCTCAGAAAGAAAATCCCTTGGTGCAAAAGGTATTAAAGCCTTTCTTGTCAAACGTGGCATTGATAAAGAACTCATCCATAAAGCCCTGACTGCTCATACTCAGGACATAGAGGAAGAATCAGCAAAACGGTTTGTGGAAAAGAAATTGAAAACGCTGAGAAATTACCCGGAGGAAGTTATTAAAAGGAGACTCCTTGGAATGCTCCAGCGCAGAGGGTTTTCAACAGAAGTAATACGCAAAGTAATGCATTTGTCTCTGTAAGGCAAAAAAATCCCCGGCATGACACCGGGGATTTTACTCGTCTTCGTCATTCGATCGAGATCTTAACATGTTTCTTTTCCGCTTCTTTAAGTCTCGGGATCCTCAGCTCGAGTACACCATGCTCATAATGAGCTTTGATCTTCTCGGTCTCCAGATCTCCCGGCAGCTCAAATCTGCGATAGAATGAACCGAATGTGCGCTCGTGTCTGTAGAAGTCGCCCTTTTCGATCTTCTCGGTTTTGGTCCTCTCGCCAGAAATTGTCAGTACATTTTCGGCAATATCGATCTTAATGTCTTCTTTCTTCATACCAGGAAGATCAGTTTTAAGCACAACTTCGTTTCCTTCCTCGTAAATATCCACATTCGGGGTAATTCCATACATCTCTGTACGGAGATCAACGTCCGACAGCATCGGACTGAACATCGAGAACGGTCTCTTCCACAGGTCTTCAAACCAGTGTTCAACCTCATACAGAGGAGTAAGCGGGAATGTTCTTTCTCTCTCTCTCTTGACTATGTCTTTCAATCCTTTTACCGCCATAGTATTACCTCCTTTCACGGAGGATTTTTTCCATCCTCCTAACTTTATTGTAACTCTTTTTGTGCGCGATGCAAGCGGTATTTATCGTTATTTTTCAGTCAGTTAGGAGGCTTGAAATTATGTCTTTACAACCTGTTGATTTCACGCTGTTTTTTGGGTTTGAAAATTTATGGCGAACTTCGTTCAATGCAAGGCACAAAGGGATGGCTGGCGGAGTATTTCTATTCGACACCATAGAAAAAAGATTTCGAATCTTATTAAAGATCAAATCTGCAAACTGAAAACCGAAATGCAATTAATCCCCGTCGGTTATAGAAATCCGGAGCCAGGCTTACCTTTGTAAGATTTGAATATCTTGACGAAGTTAAAATATTTGAGGAGCAATATGACTTATCCACTCATCCACGACATGCTCCAGCGCATTCATAGGCAAAGCGCCATTGCAAAGTATTTTGTCATGGAATTTCTTCACATCAAAACGTGAGCCGAGCACTTTCATTGCCTTTTCCCTCAGCTCAACTATCTTCAATTCTCCGATCTTATACGCCAGAGCCTGTCCAGGCATGGCAACATAACGGTCTACTTCGACCTCTATTTCATGCTCTGCTTCGCCGGAATTTCCCAGGCAATACTGAAGGGCCTCATCACGAGTCCATCGAAAGAAATGTATCCCTGTATCAACGACGAGTCTGACTGCCCGCCATATCTCAAAATTAAGCCTCCCGTATTCAGAAAGGTCATCCTGGTAAAAGCCCATTTCCTGAGCAAGTTTTTCAGCATATAGCGCCCATCCCTCTATAAAAGCAGTAGAGCCTTCATACCTTCTGAAGTCGGGCAGACCCTGAAGCTCCTGCATTATGGCTATCTGAAGATGATGCCCCGGAACAGCTTCATGGTAGGACAGCGCTTCAGTAATAAATTTAGGCCGTTGTTCAGGCTTATATGTATTGGCATAAAAATACCCAGGCCTCGAAAAATCATCCGGGGGCGGATAGTAATATGCTGCAGGAGCAGCCTGCTCCCTGTATGCTTCTATCTCTTTAATATCGTATGTTGCCTTCGGAAGCCTTCCAAAGAATTCCGGCAGCTTCTTAGCCATCTGTGACAAGATCCCCCTGTACATATCTAATATCTCCTGCCTGCTCTTAAAAAAGAGCTCTTCTCTTTTCTTCAGATAAGTTGCGAATTCCCTGATACTGCCGGTGAAGGAGAATTTCAGCATTATTTTTTTGATCTCAGCGCTTATCCTTTCCACCTCGTCTCTGCCGATCCTGTGTATCTCTTCGGGTGTAAGATCGGTTGTCGTATGATATTGCACAAAAAACCTGTACAGGTCAGTTCCGTCTGGCAAAGCCCATATCCCCTCCTTCTCCCTGCATTGATTTATGTATTCAGCGCTCAGAAACTTATGCAATTTTTCATAGGCAGGAGTCACCGCTGCAGTGATGGCTACTTTTACCGCCGCACTGATCTCTTCCTGTTCCCCTTCTGAAAATCCATCCTTTATTTTCAATACCGGAGAATAGAGAGGGTTTTGCTCAGTGGTGTACTTTGTAAAAGCCTCAACCTGTTTTGCGGCCATTTCAATATTTTTTCTGTATGCAATTATCCCATGATTTATGCCCTGCCGCAGGTTTTCAATGACTTGGTCTATCTGCCGGGGGAAGGTGTTCATACGCGCAATATAATTTTCAATGTCCTTCCATGTCTGAAAGGGGTGAAATTCAATAAGCTGTGGAAAATCAATATGCGGGCCCGACATCTGATCTATGGGTAAATAATATGTCCTGAAGGAAAACAGCCGGATATGGTTATCAAGAGACTTTTGAATAAGCTCCCGATTCAATCTGTTCTCAGATGTCAGGCTGTTTTTGTCGATCTTATTTATCCGCGCTGAGAGGCCGCTGAAATATTCCGCCTGCTGCTTGGCCGTTTCCTCTGAAAGGTCTTCAAGGGCGTCATCATAGCGGTGGTCCCCAATGTACGTTGCAAACGTGGGATTATGTTTTAGTCTGTATTCCCAGTAGTCTTTCAGACAGTTTTGCAATAGCTCATTATTATCCATGGTGAACTCTGTTCCAATCGAAGTAAAAGGCACACAGTGACAAAGGCACAGAGGCACAAAGGGAGGTCTGCGGAGGAATTTCTATACGACACATTTTCAGAAAAACCTTTATCGGCAAAAGAATTTTCCCTGTGAAAGATACGGAAATGCTTTGAAGCAAAAATGTAAAATGCCTTTTGTCGATTAGAGAAATTCCGCAGCAGACTTCCCTTTGTGCATGGAAAAATGTGAGATTACATTTAAGATGTCCGGGAATTAATAACATGGTGAACTCTATGCAGCGCCCCCCTTTTTCTTTAACCGCTGGTTCAGAGCCTGCCGCGTGATTCCCAGAAGAGCGGCAGCGCTGCCCTGTCTGCCGTGCGCACACTTCATTGCCTCCGATATCAGATGATCTTCAACTTCTTTTAACGTAGGGAAATGCCCGAATATGTCGCCCAGTGAAACTGTCCCTTCTTCAGGAGCCGACTGACGAGGGGGGGATATATGCCCCCTTTTTTTCATAAGGCCCTTGAAACTATCAAGAGAAAGCTTTCCTGATCCGTGACGCGCGACAGCATCGTGGACCATTCCCTGCAATTCCCGGATATTCCCCGGAAAATGATAGTTGCAGAGAAGGGAAATAATTTCTGGAGAAGGCTCCGGTTTTTTCTTTTTCAGCGATACTGAAGATTCTGTGATAAAGTGGTCAAGCAGTAAAGGGACATCGTGGGGACGTTCCCTGAGAGGCGGGATCTGAATTTGATGGCCGCAGAGGCGGTAATACAAATCCTTTCTGAACTGCCCGTCTGAGATCAATTTTTCGAGGTCCAGATTGCAGCATGCAATAATACGCGCGTTACTCTTTTCCGGCATATCAGAGCCAAGCGGGTAATAGACTTTTTCCTCAAGCAGGCGAAGGAGCTTGACCTGCGAGGATTTACTCAAATCACCTATTTCATCAAGCATCAGAGTTCCTCCGGAGGCCCGCTCGATCAATCCCACCCTGTCTTTGTCTGCCCCGGTGAAGGCCCCTTTCCGGTGACCAAAGAGGGTGTCCGAGAACATGGTATCATCCAGCCCCGCTGCATTGACAGCGACGAATTCTCCCTTCAGCCCGCTTACGAGGTGGATGATCCTTGATATAAGCTCTTTCCCTGATCCGGTCTCACCGGTAACAAGCACCGGTTTTTGCGATCGTGCGATTGCCTCAATATAGTGGAATATCGCCAGCATCTTTTTGCTTCTTGTAATGATGGGGGAAAAGGCTTCCGCGTTCTCCAGCTCGCCGTCAAGAAGATGTTTTTTGAGTGATGTGATCTCATGCTGCAGATCTTCCAGTTCAAGCACCTTCTGAATGCTGGATAAGAACCTGCTTTCCTCTACCGGTTTTACCAGATAGTCCGCTGCTCCGGCCTTCATGCATTCAACCGCCTTCTCCAGCTCATTGATCGCAGTCATGACAATAACAGGCAGGCGGGGGAATTCAAGCCTGATCTTTTCAAGCAGTTCCATGCCCGATATACGGGGCATGATCAGATCGAGAACAACGAGCGCCACTTGCTGCTTTTCCAGAAGAGGCATCACCTTGCGGCTGTCTTTGACAGTAATAATGTTTTCTATTCCCGAGCTGCGCAGGATCAGACTGTATCCAAACAGGATCTGCTGCTCATCATCGACCAGGAGTATCGGAAGGTCTGAGTTATTCATTGTTTCTACCATATACCGGCAGTTTTACTGTGGCCGTAGTCCCTTTGCCACATTCAGATTCAAATTCAATGATCCCATTATGATCCCTTATGATCGCGTAGGAAATTGAAAGCCCCAGTCCGGTGCCGCCGCTGTCCTGTTTTGTCGTAAAGAAAGGCTCTGTAACCCGTTCAAGTGTCTCTTTATTCATGCCGGAGCCTTCATCCCTGACCCTTATTACAGCGTATCCTGTTTTTTTGTTGTATGAAGTGGACACCCAGATCCTGGATTTTTTGTCTGTAAGAGACTCCAGGGAATTCATGATCAGGTTTATCACTACCTGCTCTATCTGCTGGGGGCTTCCTTTTACAAAAGGGATATTTTTACCGCAGGCCATCTGGAATTTATCTGTAAACTTGCATATCTGATTGTTCAGCATGGTCCTGGCTGCAACTGCCACATTATTTATATTAACCTTCCCGTCGAGGTTGGCTTTCTCCGGCCTCGCAAAGTTCCTGAGATTATTGACTATCTCCTGTATCCTGACAGATCCGTTATTGATCCCCCTGATCACTTCCGGAATTAGTGCCTGCAGCTCAGAATAGGGAATTCCTCCTGCGCGGAAATCTCCGTTCTTCCTGCATGTTTTATCAAGCACATTGCCTATGTCCTTCCATGTTTTCGAAAGGAACTGAGCGTTCGATCTGATAAACGTATTTGGGTTATTGATCTCGTGGGCCACGCCTGAGACAAGCGTGCCAAGAGACGTCATCTTGTTAGTATGGATCAGCTTGGCCTGGATCAGCTTTGCCTCTTCTTCCATGCGTACCCTTCTGGTGATATCCCTGGTTACCTCTATAACACTTTTTACATTCCCCGCTTCATCAGCTATCGGAAACGTCCTTACATCAAGGAACCTTCCGTCAGGAGTTGATATCTGCGCGCTTTCATCCTCTCCTGTAACAAAGCTCCTGAGCGTCGGACAGGCCTTCTTGCCGGATGAGAAGTTCGCACACAGTTTATGGCAGTATTCCCTCTTTGTTTCAGGAGTACAGCCGTCAAACTCCTGTGTGGCGGATTTGTTGGCCCACATTATTTCAAGATAAGGGGACAAAAGGACTATATTGTCTGGGATAGCATCCAGAAGGACATTGAATTCCTGTGAAAGCTTCTTGAACTTGCTCTCGCTGTCACGCAATGCTGATTCTATTTTCATCCGCTCTGCGATCTCCCCAAGCATTTCCTCATTGGCCTGAATGAGTTCAGCGGTCCGCTCCTTAACCCGTATTTCAAGCTCATCATGTGCCTTGCGCAATGCTTCTTCCATCTGCTTACGTTCTGTGATATCCCTGACTATGTGAATGACTCCGATAAGCCGGCCTCTGCTGTCAAACTGGGGCATGGCCCTTACTTCCATAAACATGTTTAAATGCGGTTCAAACCTTTCGAAGATGACCGCCTCCCCGGTTTTCAGGCACTGGCAACTGGGGCACCCTTTCGGTGGCGCGTCCTTGCCGTGATAATGCCTGTAGCATTTTGCCTTTGCCTCATTCACGAAAGAAAGACCGAATATTTTTTCTGCAGCCTTGTTGGCATGGATGATGTTGAAATCCCTGTCATGTATAGTGATCATGTCAGTTATATTGTTGAAGGTCTCTTCCCAGTTGTGTATCGACTGGAGTATCAGTTCGCCTGCCTGCCTCTGCTTGTTTTCCAGTTCAGCAATACGGAGGCGCATTTCCTCCAGCTCCTGCACAAGCTGCTCTTTGGTTTTTTTGTCATTTTTTACGGCACATGTCACCAATCTCATCGAATAACCCCTTAGCGCACATTGCTTTGTCACAACTCAGGATGGACAAAATATTAATTCAATTATACCTCACATTTTGTAACTTTTTTCCCTCATCGCTGCGACATCATTTTTTCTCGGCAGACAGCCCTTTGTGGCAGCAATGACAGCATCAGATCTTTTTTTCTTAATAATTTCATCTGAAAAGCCGATATAGAAAATACATTTTCTCATATAACTGTTGGAGGAGGGCATATGATTTTCTTCATTTTTTTAGGAGCAATAATCTCTTTTATTTTGTGGGTAATTATAACGTACAACAGTCTGATATCACTTCGTAACAATGTACAAAATGCCTGGAAACAGATCGATGTGCAGTTAAAGCGCAGGCATGACCTCATCCCCAACCTTGTATCAGCAGTAAAGGGGGCCATGGAGTTTGAACAGGACACCCTCGAGAAGGTCATAAGCGCACGGACAAAAGCCGTGTCCTCATCCAGCACCCATGAAAAAGCGGGCTCCGAGAACATGCTCACACAGTCATTGGGAAAACTTTTCGCTGTAATGGAAAGCTATCCTGACCTCAAGTCCAATGCCCAGGTCATGAGCCTCCAGGAAGAACTGACATCAACAGAGAACAAGATCAGCTTCTCAAGGCAACTGTACAATGACCTTGTAGCCTCTTACAGGACCAGGCAGGAGATCTTTCCGAACAATATCATAACGGCATTGTTCAGCGGATTTCAGAAAGAAGAATATTTTGAAGCCCCGCCTGCTGAACGCAAGGTTCCTGCTGCAGATATCAGCATTCGCAAGGCACAGAGCTGCTGACCTGCATAAGTGAGGCGGCGGTCGCCCCTGAAGATGCATGCCTATAACATTTATTGATATTGAGAGGCAGAAAAGCTGGAGGATCGTCCTCCTGTTCGGCTTGCTCATTATCATATACTTCATTATCATCTTCGCCATTTATGCATCGTTCTACCAGATCTTTTCCTTGGGCTTTTTCTCTCTGCAGTCAATTTTAAAAAGCACTTCACAGATAAGTATCATATTCTTTTTTTCCTCCTTTATCGCATCGATGCATTATTATCTTGCAGCCTCAAACGCTGTAGCATTTATAAGGAAAAGTACCGGCGCAACTGAACCGGACAAAGATGATGGGGTGCACAGACAATTGATTAATATCATCGATGAGATATATCTTGCATCAGGGAGAAAAACAAAGATACATGGACTGGTCATTCCGACACTGTCTATGAACGCGCTATCGGCTGTGGATATGAGAGGGAACTCGGTGATCGCTGTTACTGAAGGGCTGCTGTCGCGGGTCACAAGGCCACAGCTTGAGACAGTGGTAGCGCATGAGGCATACCACATCCTCTCCGGGGACTGCCTGGAGACCACGGTAGCAGCGAGCCTTTTCGGCATACCTTCTTCTGTCATAGAAAAGATAAGCTCAGCCTCCGAAGGCCGTGTCTGGTTATCTCCGGCGTTCCTTGTTGCCATGGTACTGGTAAAGATCAGTTATCTGCTCAACATGTTCATATCACGGGAACGTGAGTACCGTGCTGATGCCGGGGCGGTCCGCATGACAAGGAACCCCCTTGCGCTTGCAGAAGTCCTTTACCTGCTGTCCCGCCACTGGAAGGGAGCAGGACATATAGGCGCCGGGCTTGAGATGCTCTGCATCATGAACACATCAGAAAGCAGTCTGGACGAGTCAGAGGAATGGTTTGCAGACCTTATGTCAACTCATCCGCCGGTCCAAAGAAGGATAAGGCTCCTGCTCCAGATGGCACATGCAAGCATATCTGAATTGAAAAAACAGACGAAAGAGGCAGCAGCCGGAGAAATTGATCCTGCACCTGAAAAGACTTTTTATGCTCTGGATAACAGATATCAATGGCAGGGGCCATTTTCCATGACCGAACTCGCAGTCCTGCCATGGCTGACTGCCGATACATGGACCAGCAATAACGGGAATGCAGTTTTACAGGCATTGCAAATACCGTCACTGGATATAGTACTCAGGCAGCGGTTTGCAGATGATGCGAGAACACAATCGGACTGCCTGTGCCCGTCATGCCGGTATCCTCTGGTCCCGGTCCTTTACGAAAAGGCAAAGATATATCAGTGCAGGTTTTGCGGCGGTTCGCTTGTGAATGATGCCAGACTTCCGCGTATCATCGTGCGTAAAGATATAAAATATTCAGAAAGGATCCGTGCATTATCCAGAATAACGCTCAGCGAAAATCAGGAAAAGATGCTCGCCAGGAATAAAAACAAGGCTGAAAAAATCAATAATGATCTCCTTTGCTGCCCAAAATGCAAAAGCAGGATGACCAGGACGTTCTACAGCATGGCATATCTGATCGAACTCGACAGGTGCAGCTCCTGCGGTGTGAGCTGGTTTGACAATGACGAACTCGAAATGCTCCAGTGCATGATCGACAATAAAATGGCTTCCGAATCTTCCCCTGTATATACAGAACCACCGCCTCTCGATAAGGACAGCGTACCAGGTATCCCGGAGGGATGAAAAAATATTGGCTTAACTGGTTGTTCTAATAATTTATACAAATGTATACATAAAGTATTCATACCTGAAATTTTAATTTGTGTTTTTTTGAAATTTTCTACTTGCATTTCGACCGGCTCATGGTATATTATCGACTAATGCCAGAGGTAGTGGAAACGCAATATCTGCAGTCAGAACCACAGGTGCAGGATGGTCCGGCAGCAAGCGATGCATCCGCGTCCCTGAGCAGTATTCATTTCAAACTACCGGTATTTGAAGGGCCGCTTGATCTTCTCCTGCATTTGATCCGGGAGAACAAGGTTGACATCTACGATATCCCGATCATTGATATTACCCGCCAGTACATCTCATACCTTGAACTCATGAAAGAGCTCAACCTGGAGATCGCCGGAGAGTTCCTCGTCATGGCCGCAACGCTGATTCATATAAAATCAAAAATGCTCCTTCCGCCGGATGAAGAGAAAACGCAGGAACCTGCCGAAGACCCGAGGTCTGAACTCGTCCAGAGGCTTCTTGAATACCAGTCATACAAGGAATCATCTGTCTTCCTGAGAGAACGTGAAACCACCTGGAAAAATATCTTTCAGAGAAGCACACCGGAAAAAGACGATCTCACTTTTGAACCTGAGCCCATGCTTTTTGAAGCAAATGTCTTTGACCTTATTACTGCTTTCAAAAAACTCCTTGAAAGGGCGCCTGCACAAACTGTCGAAATAACGAGAGAGACCCTCACTGTTGCCGACAGGATCAATTTCATTATGGAACGCATTGAGACTGAAGACGGCATCAGGTTCGAGGACCTCTTCGAAGAGGGATCTTCACGCGTAACGCTTATCGTAACGTTTCTGGCGCTTCTTGAGATCGTCAGGCTCGGGCTTGTGAAGATCTATCAGGAAAATGCCTTCGGGATAATCTGGGTCATCAATCCGCAAAAACAGGATCACGTTCCCTCGACAGAGGCCCCACAGGAAGTCTCAGCTCAATAAAGATTTGTCCCCGCTCTGTATCGCTTCTACTGCCTCGGCAACGGCTTCTCTTACAAGCTCATTCTCATCATCAGACTTCAGCAGGAAAGGCAGTGCGTCCCTGTGCCCTATGATGCCGAGCAGATACGCTGCATCGCCGCGTATCGTGGGATTTTCATTCTTCAGGGCATCCGCAATACTGGGAATTGCCTTCACGACAGTATGAAAATCATCTTTCATCAGGGTTTCCACAAGCGCTACAGCACCCAGCCTCACCCGGCTCCTCTCATCTTTCAGCATATCCCCTATAACCGGGAACAGGGATTTGTCCTGTTTAAACAAATCAATGATGTTATCGAGAAAGCCGTTCTCCATGTAGTCAGATATAAATTTATTCATAGCGAACTCTGTTCCAATAGAAGGCACACAGGGACAAAGGAGCAAAGGCACAAAGGTGAGGCTGACGAAAATTTCTATACGACACCTTTGAAAAAAAGACTTTGAATCTTATCAAAAGATTACATCTGCAAAATGAAAAGACAAAATGCAAACAATTTTATTGTATTCCCAGGATCATTGCACCATGATCTTGCCTTTTCCTCTGGTAACTTCTCCAATGATCCAGTACGGTATTCCATTTTTCTTTGCAAGCCGTTGAAACTTCTTCACTCCCCCTGGCGGAAGCGCGATAAGCAGGCCGCCTGACGTCTGCGGGTCTGACAGTACCAACTGTTCTCCACGCGAAATGCTGCCTGAAAATGTTACATCTTTCATGCAGAAGTCGAGGTTTCTCTGCGCCCCTTTCGGCGCCACCCCTGCTTCGGCAAATTTCTTAACCCCGTCCATAACCGGAACCTCGTCATAAAAGATCGTGAGGTTTACTTTTGAGCTTTGCGCAATGTTAAGTCCATGCCCCAGCAGCCCAAACCCCGTGACATCGGTTGCAGACCTGGCACCGGACGCTACAGCCGCTTTTGCTGCCGCTTTGTTAAGTTGAAGCATTGAAGTGATTGCAATCTGCAAAGTCTTTTTTTTCACCTTCCCGCGTTTTGCCGCAGAAGTCATAATGCCTGTACCGAGCGGTTTTGTGAGCACAAGGATCTCCCCCGGTGACGCGCCAGCCACTTTCAGGATCGTCTTTTTGTCGACTACCCCTGTAACAGCAAGGCCAAATTTTAATTCCTTATCTTCAATGCTGTGTCCGCCTATCAGGCAGGCGCCAGCCTCTTCAAGTTTGTCGATGCACCCCTTGAGCAATATTTTTATCACCGGCGGCCCGTAATCGCATGATGAAAATCCAAGGATTGCGAGCGCTGAAAGAGGGGTCCCCCCCATTGCATACACATCACTTACGGCATTGGCAGCGCATATTGCCCCGAATGTATACGGGTCGTCAACGATCGGCGTGATAACGTCTATTGTTTCAACAAGGAGGCAGCCCCTGAAACGCACGACCCCTGCATCATCACCGGGGCCGACAACGATCCTGCCATGCCTGCATTTATGCAGGTCTGAAAGTATCTCTGAAAGGTCCGCCGGACCTAATTTCGCTGCTCAGCCGCCTGCTGTTACATTTTTCGTAAGTTTCACAGTCTTCATTGCAGTTAATGATACTGAAAAATTTTTGGCTTGTCAAAGATATAGGCGCGAACAACATCATCCATATAAACAAAGATATTGGCGATCCCTTTTGACTTTTCAGCGGAAGTTTCTGTATGTTACAGTGTTATGATTGATTTGCACATGCACACCCTGCTAAGTGACGGCGCGCTGCTTCCCGCTGAACTTATCCAGAGGGCATACCATGCCGGGTACAGGGCCATGGCCCTTACGGACCATGTTGATATGTCGAACATGGATTTTGTGATCCCCCGCATTGTGGAGGCAGTTAACGAATTGAGCGGTTATACAGACGTAACCGTCCTTCCCGGCGCGGAGATAACACACGTTCCCCCAAAACTCATCAGAGGGCTGGTGAAAAAGGCGAGAAAGCTCGGCGCACAGATAGTCATTGTACACGGCGAGACCCTTGCAGAACCCGTTGCCCCCGGCACAAACAGGGCCGGCATTGAAGCAGGAGCAGATATCATTTCACACCCTGGATTAATCAGCAGGGCAGACGCGTTGAAAGCCAGGCATAAAGGAATTGCACTCGAAATAACAGCAAGAAAAGGCCACAGCATTTCCAATGGTCATGTTGCAAAGATCGCTATGGAAACAGGCGCTTTGCTTGTTGTAAATACGGATTCACACGGTCCTGAAGACCTGATCACCCGGGAGCGGGCAAAGACCATTTTACAGGCTGCAGGGATCAGCAGGATAAGTGACATAAACAGAATTCTGAAAAACTCTGAAAAGATCGTCCATGCATTCAGGAGGAGCTAAATGCCCAAAGTAATCAAGAAGAAGCCGGTCAAACGGAAACCAGTTGAGGAGACAGAAGAAGTAAAACACGCGGCACTGCACGCAATCGATGCTGTTAAGAAGAGACAAAAACAGGCGATCATGATCATCTCAGCAATTGCAGTTATTGCGCTCGCCCTCCTTGCCTTTAATTTCTACAGTTCTTCCCGGGACCAAAAGGCGCTTGCCTTTGAGATCGAAGCTGCCAGCTACTATCACGGTGAAAAACCTCATGACACCATGCCTGATACAGAGAGATGGAAGAAGGCCCTGGAACTCTACCAGAAATCAATCGATGTGAAGGCAACCCCGACCACACTTTACTATCTTGGAAACTGCTATTTCAATCTCAGCGATTATGAAAATGCGACCAAGCAGTACAACGCTTTCATAGATAAATTCAGCAGCAACTACGGGATACTCTCTCTCGTCTATCAGAAGCTTGCGTCCGCTTATTTCAAATCAGGGAAAAGCGACAAGGGGCTCGAAGCCCTCGGCAATCTCGCAAAGATCAAAAACGGGATGTTCAGGGATACCGCGCTGTTCATGGAAGCAAAATATTATGAGAGCGCAGGCGACAAGGCAAAAGCTGAGGAACGTTACAAGATCATAACAGGAGAATACCCGAACTCTCCCTGGACGCCTGAGGCAGCAGCAAAGACTGCGCAACGTCCCAAAGAAACACCTGATGTGACTGTGCAGCCGCCAGCAGCAGAGCCGGAAAAGAAATAGCATATCATCCTCTATCTCTGAGGATTATATATCGTTGCAAATATCCTTTCCGCATTCATCAGAGCATAACTTCGTCCATTTAATAATTTTACGATGGTCAATTCCGTTCCGCTGAAAGGCACAAAGGTGAGGCTGGTGAAGGATTTCTATACGACACCTTTAAAAGATAGACCTCGAACCTTGTCGAAAGATTACATCTGTAAAATAAAAGACGAAATGCAAACAGTTCCGTCGATTATAGAAATCCTGAGCCAGTCTTTTCTTTGTGCTAACTACGGCTCAAAGCTTGTGGATGGAGTACGTTAGGTTAATCGAAAATGGATATAAACAGAGAAATATCACGTCTCAACCCGCGCCAGAAAGAGGCTGTTTTGCATACTGACGGCCCGCTTCTCATTCTCGCGGGTGCCGGTTCCGGAAAGACGAGGGTCATAACCATGCGCACCGCCTGCCTGATACATAACGGCGTGAACGCAAGCTCAGTCCTTGCAGTCACATTCACCAACAAGGCTGCAAGAGAAATGAAGGAGAGGGTAAAATCCCTTATCAAATCCGGCAGCGCTCCGGTCATCTCTACATTTCATTCCCTCTGCCTCAGGATTCTCAGGCGCGAGATCGAGCACATCGGATACAGAAAGGACTTCACTATTTACGATACCTCGGAGCAGGTTTCTTTGCTCAGGAATATCCTGTCAGAGATCAGGTTCTGCGATAAGAGCTTCAGGGCAGAAGCACTGCTCGAAAAGATCAGCAGGACCAAAAACGATTTCAGACTGCAGGATGCGGTTTCATCCGATGATGCGGTGGAAGGTATCTCAGCTATCATTTATCCCAGGTATCTCGAAACGCTGAAGGCGATGAACGCGCTCGATTTTGATGACCTCCTCCTGCTCACTCTGAAACTCTTTAGGGAGCATCCTGACGTGCTTGGAAAGTACAGGGAGCGCTTCAGATATATCATGGTTGATGAGTATCAGGATACGAACCGGGTTCAGTATAATTTTATAAGACTTCTCGCTGGCAGCAGGAAGAACCTCTGTGTAGTCGGTGATGATGACCAGTCGATATACGGCTGGCGGGGCGCTGATATCGGGAATATCCTTGATTTTGAGAGGGACTTCCCGGGCACTGTAACAATAAGGCTGGAACAGAACTACCGCTCTTATGGCCATATCCTCAAGGCAGCAAACAGCGTTATAGGCAACAACAACCGGAGAAAGAAGAAATCCCTCTGGACAGACAGGGGGGACGGGCCAAGGGTCCATATCTTTAAGGCATCCGGTACGGAAGACGAAGCGGAATGGATCGTTGACAGGATCTCCCGTCTAAAAGAAGAAAAGAATATCCCGTATGAGCAAGTAGCCGTGATCTACAGGGCTAACAGCTTTTCGAGGCCTTTTGAAGAAGCTCTGAGAAGCAGGAGAATTCCCTACTCCGTAATAGGCGGGACGAGCTATTTTGAACGTACGGAGATAAGGGACCTCGCTGCTTATCTCAAGGTAATAGCAAACCCTTCTGACAACCTTAGCCTTCTCAGGGCTGCCAATGTACCCAAACGAGGACTGGGTGCTTCGGCCCTCGGCATGCTTTCAGATCTCGCGCGTTCAGGTTCAACCAGTCTTTTAGATGCCTTCGGAAAAGCGTCTGAAATACCCGGCCTTCAGAAAAAAGCAGATGCCTCTGCTCATAACCTTTTCAAACTTATCATCCGATACAGTGAGATGTTCGGCAATGGCAGGGAGATGGGCAAGACGCTCACGTCCCTGATAGAGGAGATCAATTACAGGGATCATATACTTGAGCTTTACAAGACCCCTGACGCGGCATACGGCAGGTTTGAAAATATCGACGGGTTTGTTGATTCCATTACACACTATGAGTCGACAGATGACGCTCCTTCCCTCCAAGGCTTTCTTGAGACAATGGCTCTTGCAGATTTGACCGAGGAGAAAGAGGAAAAAGGCGGACGGGGAGTGACCCTGATATCCTTTCACTCAGCAAAAGGACTGGAATTCCCCGTGGTATTTATCCCCGGAGCTGAAGAGGACATCCTCCCGCACAAAAAATCAGCAGGCAGCGAAGAAAGCATAGAAGAGGAGCGAAGGCTCTTTTACGTGGGGATAACACGCGCGATGAATGAACTGTACATCACATATACTGATCAGAGGACAAAGTACGGAAAGCAGGTGCCTTCTGTCCCTTCCAGATATTTGAATGAGCTTCCTGAGGAGTCTATTAATACGCTCGAAAGGTTTGAGCACATGGAGCCTGCAGAGGAAGAGGCGTACGTGAAGAAATTGTACAACAGTTTTATGGCAAAACTGGGAGAGTAAGAAAGCACAAAAGTGCAACAGGGCAGAAGTCAAAAGAAAAGATACGTTTTTACTTTTGCACTATTGCACTTTAGAACTTCGCACTGAAAAAGGAGTCCAATGAGTAAAATCTGAGACAGCTCCTCCTGGCCCCGCCCCTTGGCAGCAAGAATGTCCTTGCCATTGATCCGGGTTTCAGGACCGGATGCAAGGTCGTCTGCCTCGACAGGCAGGGGAAACTGCTTCACAATGATATCATCAATCCGCATTTTTCCAATAAAGGCTCTGCTGAGTCTGCTGAAAAAATAAGGATTTTGTGCAAGCGATTTGACATTGAGGCGGTAGCCATAGGCAACGGCACAGCCGGGAGGGAGACAGAATCCTTTATCAGGGGACTCGGGTTGCCGGGTGAGATCACCGTTGTTATGGTGAATGAAAGCGGCGCTTCAATTTATTCCGCCTCAGAAGCCGCACGGGAGGAATTTCCTGATCATGATGTGACGGTCCGCGGCTCGGTTTCCATCGGGAGGAGGCTCATGGACCCTCTTGCCGAACTCGTAAAGATCGACCCCAAATCCATAGGGGTCGGGCAGTACCAGCACGATGTAGACCAGCCTGCATTAAAGAAGAGCCTTGATGATGTGGTCATAAGCAGTGTCAATAAGGTCGGCGTCGAAGTGAATACGGCGAGCCGCCCAGCCAAACCCGGACGCAATCCCAGAGAGCAATTTGAGATGTTTGGTTTTGCAGAAGGTGTCGCAAAGATCGAGGATGTGAAGCCCGGAATGAAACTGCCGGGCATTATCACAAATATCACGGCATTCGGTGCTTTTGTGGATATAGGCGTGCATCAGGACGGCCTCGTGCATATCAGTGAGCTCTCGGACAGATTTGTAAAAAACCCTGGAGACGTGGTCAAGGTACATCAGAAAGTCATGGTAACCGTTCTGGAAGTGGACCTTCAGAGAAAGCGCATCTCACTCTCACTCAGGAGTGGAAGCACGGAAAAACAGAAGACCGAAAGCCGGGAAAGTCCAAAAAGTTCAGAAGTGCAACGGCGCAAAAGTGCTAAAGACAAATCAGAAAAAGCCAGGACAAAACCTGACAGGAACAAACCGTCAAGGTTTGCGAACAATCCCTTTTATGAGGCGTTCAAAAAAATAAAAGATTGAACCGTTTGAACCGCTAACAGGACGAATATAAACAAAAATTTGTTTTTGTGGCTTGTTATATTGTATTTTTTTTATAATGATGTGAAATCTTTTTGGGTCATACGCGTGACCTCACTCTTCATTTTCGAAGAGTTTCTTCAGTTCACCGGGATAAATTTTCCGTTCAGATTCAGGGGTGGGGCTTATTACTTCAGGCCATTTGCCCTGCAACGGTCCAGGGCCTTCCTGTGTAATATCCGATGGTGCAGGGTCTTTTATCCTGAATTTATTTCGTACATCAAATTTATCCGTTCTACAGCAGAATTCCAATTGTATCCCATTCGGATCGGTTGAGAATATGGAGTAAATAAATCCGTTATCAAGGACTTCAGTTACCCAGATACCGGCGGCGCTCAACCTGTCCTTGAGTTCCCAAAGGTCATCTGCGTTGTCCAGTTCAATGCATACGTGGTCAAAGATAATAGGCCCTTTTACAGGCCTGCCAGGGTCTTTATCAGGGACCGGCTCAGCTTCAGGCCATTCAAAGAATGCAATAAGCACGTTATCTGAAAGATCGAGGAAGTATTGCCTGTTCCCCTGCTTCCCAATGCCCGCTACCAAACGCATTCCAAGCAGGTCTCTCCAGAAGCAGAGAGTGGCGTCCATATCACTTGTGACCAGTGCTATGTGGTTTATTCCGCTATAGTTTATCATTCAGTCTCATTAATCTACATTATTCATAAACTATGGAGCAAGTATGGTGAGTAAATGCAGGCTTTACGGAGTAAAGCAATTTAAACAGAAACATTATTATCCTTACATTGAGGCGAAGCCTCTGAACATATT
>QZKC01000082.1 GCA_003599425.1 Nitrospiraceae bacterium
GGGCAATGCAAAGGGGCTTGAGCGGTTCAGGTCTCTTCAGATCATCCCGGATGTTTTTAAGGAATACCGTGTGCTTGAGGCGCTCCTCGTAGATGTTTACAATGCCAGAGGCGTGCGCGGAGAGAAACCGGCATTGGATCAGGGGATAAGCTCTCTTGCTGAAAAACATTCTGCAAAAGCTGACGTGCAGGGATTTGATGAGCTCAGGATGATGCTCCTTGAGAGCCCGTCCACATCCATTATATTCGGCCCGGACCTGATCCAGCGCACGAACGGGCACAGGGGGCTTTTCGCTGTTTCAGGACTTACCTATTTGCTTGAAGCACGGCTTTATCTGCTTTCAGAGAAGCCGAATGAGCAGGGCGTGATCGATGCGGGCTGTGTGCCCGACATGCTCCCCGGAGGGAGGCCTCTGAATGTGTATGAGTTCCGCAGGAAATTCGAAGAGGCATGGAAAGGCACAGTCCCTCCGGACGATGGATTGACGCTACTTGAAATGATCGATGGCGCGAGGAACGGGAAAATAAGATCCATGTACATCATGGGTGAAAATCCCCTCTTTAATCTTCCTGACGGACAATATATAAGGGAAGCGCTGCAATCCCTTGACTTCCTTGTGGTGCAGGATATTTTCCTGACGGAGACGGCCGAGATCGCAGACGTGGTCCTGCCTGCGATGGGATGGACGGAAAAAACAGGCGCCTATACCAATCTTGAACGGAGGATACAGCTCCAGAAAAAAGCGGTCAACACGTTATCAGGAATGGAGGATTGGCGGATAATATCCGGGATCTCCGGAAAGATGGGATACGCAATGGACTATAACGAGGTCCAGGACATTATGACGGAAATGGCAAACGTCTCTCCTCTCTACAGGGATCTTACATACAGGGAGATAAGTTCCGGCAACTGCCTGTGGCCTTATCACGGCGAGCCGCTCAGGGGAGAGAGCACGAGAGTGCCGGAGGAGAGTGAGGAGGCTGCAGACTACATGGAAGTTTTTTACCTCGCTGTCGAAAAACCGCTGTTTCACTCAGGCACGCTTTCAGGGCGGTCTCCTGCGTTAATGAAGATATACCCGGAACCGCTCCTCAGGATCGGAGCGCTTGTTGCAAAAAAGATTGGACTGAGTGAAGGAGATAAGGTACAATTCTTTACGCAGGCAGGCAGCAGGGAAGCACTTGTTTCGCTTGACGACTCAATAAGGGACAACCGGATATATTACAGCAATAATTTTAAAGGCAGCGGAGTGCTCAGTCTCATGAGCTATAAAATGGACAAAGTGACCAAGGCGCCCGGCATAGAGGGGTGCGAGGTAAAGATAAAGAAACTTTAGCAAAAGTGAAAGGTGAGCAGGAGCAGACACGACCCAAAAACATCTTGAAAGCGATTGATAACTCTAATATGAGGAATGAACAATACACAACCGGGGAAGTTTATGTTTATTCTGAAAAACTATTCCTGAGGCATCGCACAATATGTTTTTAAATCGCGTCTGCTTCTGTATATGCAAAAGTTTACAGGGTAACTGACTATGAATATAACGGATATGCTATGGGTTTTGATCAAAACACTTATTGCGGTAAGTGTGCTTATGCTCCATGTTGCGTATGTCGTGTATTTTGAACGCAAGGTCATAGGCCACATGCAGGCACGGCTTGGGCCCATGCGGGTCGGATGGCACGGCCTTCTTCAGCCGCTTGCTGACGGGCTGAAGCTCTTTTTCAAGGAAGACATCATTCCCTCACAGGCTGACAAGCCTATCTTTTATATAGCTCCTATTATCGGCATGATAGCAACCCTGTCTTCACTCGCGGTGATCCCGTTGTGGCAGGGATTTTCCATAGCAAATCTCAACATCGGCATCCTGTATATCCTTGCGCTTTCATCGGTAGGGGCATACGGCATCATCCTCGCGGGATGGGCCTCAAATTCAAAATATTCTTTCCTCGGCGGGCTGAGGTCTTCTGCGCAGATCATCAGTTATGAAATTTCAATGGGGCTGAGCCTTGTCGGGGTGATGATGCTTGCCGGGAGCGCAAATCTTTCCGATATCGTGAATGCCCAGGCAGAGGGCTGGTTCATCTGGTATCAGCCTGTGGCTTGCCTGATATTTGTGATGTCCGCGATC
Source organism: Nitrospiraceae bacterium (assembly GCA_003599425.1). Lineage (GTDB taxonomy): Bacteria > Nitrospirota > Thermodesulfovibrionia > UBA6902 > UBA6902 > SURF-23. The sequence continues at coordinate 2,132 of QZKC01000082.1, forward strand.
GCTGAGACCAACAGGGCGCCCTTTGACCTTCCGGAAGCGGAATCAGAACTCGTAGCAGGATATTTCACGGAATACAGCGGCATGCGTTTCGGACTGTTCTTTATGGCGGAATATGCGGGGATGTTCATCATGTCGGCTCTTGGGACCATATGTTTTCTTGGAGGGTGGAACGGGCCTGATCTCTGGATATTTGCAAGCGTTCCGAAGATCGTATGGTTCCTGCTGAAAGTGTACGCATGTATATTTATTTATTTCTGGCTAAGGGCAACACTTCCACGGTACAGGTATGACCAGCTCATGTCACTGGGATGGAAGGTATTTATACCGCTGGCGCTCGCGAATATCGTAGTGACCGGGGTGCTGAAAATGATATGGAGATAAATGGATGAATGTGCAGGTAGTAGGGGTTTGATTAATCAAACCCCTACCGCGAAATGGCGGCGTAAACGTGTTTTTGGTTAATGACTAAAAATAATGATAAATGGATCGAAATATTATGACCGTTAATGAAGCAATCAAAAAAGTCTTGTTCATCGAGATAATCAAGGGGCTGGCTCTTACGCTCAAGCACTTCTTTACTCCCGCGGTCACGAGGCAGTATCCGCTGGAGAAACGGGAGCCTTTCCCGGGATCCAGAGGACTGAATGCCCTGGTAAGAGACCCTCAGACCGGCAAGGAGAAATGTGTCGGCTGCGGGCTATGTGCAGCCATGTGCCCTTCGCAGTGCATTCATATTTACACGAGCGAAGGAGATGATCATAAAAAGATCGTGGACAGGTATGAGATAGAAGTGTTGCGCTGCGTTTTCTGCGGGTTATGCGTTGAGGCATGCCCCTTCGGGGCCGTGGCGCTTACCGAGCATTATGAATATTCAGGGTTTACAAGGGAAGAGTTTTATTACACAAAGGAGCGTCTTCTCGATAACTGGGACAGATACATGGCCGGCGATAAGGGGAGAATATATTTTGAGAAGTTCTGGGGGCCGAAGGCCTCTGATTTCGGAATGCCCGTAAAAGTTCCCTCAGGACAGGAGACGAAACAATGACTTTGCCCCAGGCCTTTTTTGCATATATTGGCGGTATGATCGTGGTCCTGTCGCTGCTTGTCGTGACACGGAAGAATCCCGTCCACAGTGTTATGTGGATGCTTCTGCTTTTTGTACATATAGCGGCGCTCTATCTCTTCCTGAACGCGGAGTTTCTTGCAGCCATCCAGATCATCGTATATGCAGGAGCGATCCTTGTATTGTTCCTCTTTGTCATCATGCTGCTGAATCTCAGGAAAGAAGAGACAGAGAAGAGATTTCAGAGACAATGGCCGTTCGGAGCCGGAATTGGCGTGGTCCTGGCGGTATTCTTTGTCCTGATAGTCGGGAAAATAGATGTGATCCCCCCGCTGGGACAGTATTCTATTGATGCAATAAGATCAGAGGGGCACATCATGACAGTGGGAAAGGTGCTGTATACGGAATTTTTGCTGCCTTTTGAGATAGCGTCCCTTATACTGCTTGTGGCGATCATAGGCGCTGTGGTCCTGGCGAAGAAGAGGGTAGAATGAGGAGGTTAAATTGGTCCCGTTAAGCTGGTACATTGTGCTGAGTGCTATCGTGTTCAGCATTGGTGTGTTCGGATTCCTTGCGAGGCGCAACCTGATCATTGTTTTCATGTCAGTGGAACTGATGCTGAATTCAGTGAACATAAGCCTTGTCGCATTCAGCCATTATCTCCAGTCCATGAGAGGGCAGATACTGGTCTTCTTTATAATAACCGTGGCAGCAGCCGAGGCCGCGATAGGCCTGGCAATATTGATAGCGTTTTACAGGAATAATCCCACCATAAAGGTGGATGAGATCAATTTATTAAAAGGGTGAAAAGAGTCAAGAGTCAGGAGTTATTATTTCCCCTCCCTTGACGGGAGGGGATGAAGGGGAGGGTGAATAAAGGATTATCAAGTCACCTCCCTAACCCTCCCCCGTCAAGGGGAGGGGAGAACGGATAGCATGAGCATTAAAACGAGGAACATATGCTGAAATATACATTAATCCCATTACTGCCGCTGATCTCGTTCATCATCAATATCCTTTTTGGCAGGAGCATTATAAAGAGTAAGGCGCACTGGATCGCCATACCGGCAGTTGCGGGCTCTTTCGTACTTGCCCTCAGCGCGTTTATGGATGTTATGGCGGGCAATGTCATCAATATCAACGTCTATACCTGGATACTGTCCGGGAACTTTCAGGTTCCCGTTGGTTTCCTCATCGACCAACTGACAGCTATCATGCTCATTGTCGTCACTTCCATTAGCACGCTGATATTCATCTATTCGGTCGGGTATATGCACGGCGACGGGGGATATTACCGGTTTTTTGCTTATCTGAGCCTGTTTGTCTTTTCCATGCTGGTTCTTGTTATGGCGAACAACTTCCTCCTGCTTTATTTCGGCTGGGAGGCTGTGGGGCTCTGCTCTTATTTCCTTATTGGGTTCTGGTTTCACAAAAAATCCGCGGCAGATGCTGGCAAGAAGGCGTTCATAGTCAACAGGTTCGGGGATTTCGGTTTCGGTCTCGGCGTGATACTGGTCTTTCTCACCTTCGGGAGCCTTGAGTACACACAGGTATTCAGCAACGCGAACATTGCCCTGGGACAGACCATAAATATCCTGGGAACGGATGTTGACCTGATAACCCTCATCTGTCTTTTGCTTTTCTGCGGAGCAGTCGGGAAATCGGCCCAGATGCCGCTTCATGTCTGGCTCCCGGATGCAATGGAAGGCCCCACCCCGGTATCAGCCCTTATACATGCGGCCACAATGGTTACGGCTGGGGTGTTCCTGGTTGCGCGGTGCAATCCGCTTTTCAGCCTGTCGCATACAGCGATGAACACCGTGGCAATTGTCGGAGGCGTGACGGCGATATTTGCGGCGTCCATCGGCCTTGTGCAGAATGACATTAAGCGGGTCATTGCCTATTCCACGGTCAGCCAGCTCGGATATATGTTCCTGGCATTGGGTGTGGGCGCGTATTCCGCAGCTATTTTTCATTTGTATACTCATGCATATTTCAAGGCGCTGCTGTTTCTCGGTTCAGGGAGCGTCATTCACGCCCTGCATGATGAGCAGAACATGCAGAATATGGGCGGACTGAAAAAATATATGCCGGTCACATACGCGGTATTTATCATAGCGACCCTGAGCATCACCGGCATTCCCGGACTTGCAGGTTTCTTCAGTAAGGACGAGATCCTCTGGAGGGCTTATCTGGGAGGGGAACTCGGCAGGGGCATGTGGCTTTTGGGAACGGTTGCAGCGCTTATGACCGCATTCTATTCCTGGAGGCTGATCTATCTGACATTCCACGGAAAGTTCAGAGGGACTCATGAGAAGGAGCACCATCTCCATGAATCGCCCAAAGTGATAACTGTTCCGCTTATGTTTCTCGCTGTCGGCGCAGTGTTGGCCGGATATGTGGGTATCCCGCCCCTCCTTAGGGAGCATGGAGACAGGATCGGCGAGTTCCTGGCGCCGGTGCTCGGGCATCCGCAGGGTGAAGGTTCGCATTCCGAGGAACTGATGGTCATGGGAGCATCCATATTCGTTGCATTGGCAGGGTGGGGTGTCGCTTATATGATGTATGTAAAAAATGCTGAGTTGCCAAAAAAAATCGGTTCCATGTTCCGGCCGATACATAATCTTTTGTATAACAAATATTATGTGGATGAGCTTTACAGCAAAACATTTGTCCAGCCGATCCTCAAGATGTCGGACAAAGTGATACTCGGCTTCTTTGACGCGAAGATAATTGAAGGAATTGTTAACGGGGTGCCAAACCTGATAGGTGCGTTCAGCAGGCAGTTCAGGAAGGTACAGACAGGGCTGCTGTCGAACTACGGGCTGGCTATGGCGTTAGGGGCGCTTGCGATAATCGGGTACGTGATCTTTATGAGATGAGGAACATAAAACGTCATTCCCGCAAAGGCGGGAATCCAGCCCTTTGACAAGCTCAGGGTGACAACGGTGTCATGGTGAGCCTGTCGAACCATGGATTCCGGGTCAGGCCCGGAATGACAAAAAAAGAGTTTCTGGAGATATATGGAGAATGTGATCTTTAACCAGTTGAGTTATCCGGTACTTACATGGACAGTATTTCTGCCTGTGATCGGCGCAGTGTTCCTTTTATTCATGAGCAGCGCACAGGTAATAAGGATTGCCACTCTTTTTGTGACCATTGCGACCTTCATGCTTTCGTTCCCTCTTTTCAAACAGTTTGATAAAACTACGCATATGATGCAGTTTGTGGAAAGGCACGAATGGATCCCGTCCTGGGGGATCCATTATTTTATAGGGATAGACGGCATCAGCATCCTGTTCATATTCCTGACGACCCTGCTCAGCATTCTCTGCGTGCTCGTTTCATGGAAGTCGGTTGAAAACAAGGTAAAGGAATTTCACATCGCTATCCTTACCATGGAAGCGGGCATGCTTGGCGTATTCGTTTCGCTGGATTTTTTCCTTTTTTATATTTTCTGGGAGGCGATGCTGATACCGATGTTCCTCCTGATAGGAGTATGGGGAGGCACACAGAGGGTCTATGCGGCAATAAAGTTCTTCCTCTATACGCTCGTCGGAAGCGTGCTCATGCTTGTCGGTATAGTGGTTCTGTATTTTGCCGCGGGCAGAACGCTGGATATTCTCGTGCTCAGCAGTCTGCAATATTCTCTGAAGCTCCAGTTCTGGCTTTTCCTCGCGTTCTTTGCGGCGTTTGCCGTGAAGGTGCCGATGTTCCCGTTCCATACATGGCTGCCTGACGCGCATACAGAAGCGCCGACTGCGGGGAGCGTTATCCTTGCTGGAGTGCTGCTCAAGATGGGGGCCTACGGGTTTTTGAGGTTCTCGATCCCCATGTTTCCGGATGCTACAAGGATCTTTGTGAAACCAGTATTCATCCTGTCGGTCATCGGGATCATATACGGCGCGCTGGTATGCCTCGCGCAGAAAGATCTGAAACGCCTCATCGCTTACTCCAGCGTCAGTCACATGGGGTTTGTCACGCTTGGCATCTTCGCGTTGAATGCCCAGGGGGTTGAAGGCGGGATCCTCCAGATGATCAACCACGGGATCGTTACCGGAGCATTGTTCCTTATGATAGGGATGATGTATGAAAGGACGCACACGAGGGTGATCGCTGATTATGGCGGCTTTGCCACCCTTGTCCCCTGGTATGCCGGGCTGTTTATCATACTGACCTTTGCCTCCATAGGCTTGCCGGGGACGAATGGTTTTATCGGCGAATTTCTGATCCTGTTCGGGGCATTCAAGGCGCAGAAGCTGTACGGTGTACTTGCGGCCACAGGGGTAATTCTCGGGGCAGGGTATATGCTCTGGCTCTACCAGAAGGTCTTCTGGGAAAAGCCGAACCCGGATTACGCTGCGTCAGGGCATCATCATGTATGGGACCTGGACCTGAGGGAAGTGATCACGCTGGCGCCGTTGATCATCCTGATATTCTGGATAGGATTTTATCCTGAGGCGTTACTGAGTTTTATGCATTCGTCAGTTGAACATATGCTACAAAACCTGAACACGAGAGTAGCTGGGGAAGGACTCCTTGCACAATTGATAACGGAGATATTCTGATGGAAACTGCCAGTACGATAACATTAGCCGGTTTCAGACTGATCATACCCGAACTCACCATTATCTGCGTGGCGCTTATGCTGTTGCTGCTGGATCTCATAGTAAAAAAGAAAGGGGTCATCGCAGCTGTCGGTATAGCGGGAACGTTCGTAGCACTGTACGGCACTTTCAAGCTGTACGGCATCAGTGAACCTGTTACAGCCTTTTCGGACATGTTCGTGCTTGACGGGTATGGTAATTTCTTCAAGGTGATCTTTTACCTTAATGTCATTCTTACCATATGTATCTCTCTCAAATATATGACAGTCGAGAAGGCTTCTTTTGGTGAGTACTACGCCCTGCTCCTTTTCGCGACTGCCGGCATGATGTTCATGGCCTCTGCCGCAGACCTGATAGTAATTTATCTCGGGCTTGAGCTTATGGCGCTTTCCACGTATATCCTTGCCGGACTTATGAGGAAGCAGCTTCGCTCCAATGAAGCCGCGCTGAAATATTTTTTCCTGGGTGCGTTCTCCTCTGCCTTTCTTCTCTATGGCATCTCACTGACCTATGGACTTACAGGTACTACCAATCTCAAGGAGATCGCAGCTTCACTTATCACGTTGAACCTCGCTGAAAACCCGATAGTGTTCCTGGGCCTTATATTCCTGGTGGTCTCGTTCGGGTTCAAGATTGCCCTGGTCCCGTTCCATATGTGGGCGCCTGATGTCTATGAGGGAGCCCCTACCTCCATAACCGCGTTCATGTCTGTTGGGCCGAAGGCTGCAGGGTTTGCGGTCATGGGACGGGTATTGTTCGATGCATTCGGAGGCCAGCAGGTCCAGTGGAACAGCATCCTGATACCATTAGCTGTCATAACAATGGCAGCCGGAAGCATCATCGCTCTTGCGCAGACGAATATCAAAAGGATGCTTGCGTACAGCTCCATCGCCCATGCCGGGTATATGCTCCTTGGCATCATTGCAGGCACTCCCGGGGGGCTGACAAGTACGGTCAACTATCTGATGATCTACACATTCATGAACATCGGGGCCTTCGCTATCATCATTATGCTTAGAAGAGAGGGATTCCAGGGAGAGAACCTTGAGGATTACATGGGTCTCGCCAAGAGTCATCCCCTGGCCTCAGCCCTGATGCTTATATTCATGTTCTCGCTGACCGGGATACCTCCGACAGCCGGGTTTGTCGGGAAGTTCTATGTGTTCCTGGAGGCGATCAATTCAGGATATGTTTATCTGGCGGTCATTGCGGTGATCTTCAGCGCCATTTCAGCCTTTTTTTATCTTCGCGTCGTCATGTATATGTATATGAAGGACCCCAAACAGGAGGTGGTTCTTACCACTTCCTACTCCATGAACTTTGCCCTTGCTGTTACAGCAGTGATGGTACTCCTCATCGGTGTCTTTCCATCATTTCTGCTGAACCTGGTCAGGGTCTCCATACTCGGCTGACAGGGCATTTCCAGCGCCTATTTTTTGCTTGACTAATTTGCAGCTTTTCAGTATCTTTGAGCTATGCTTTCTGACGAAAAAAGAAGGGCTTTGAGAGTGGCGAAGCGGCTTGAGGTGAAATTTAACTCTTCCGTGGAGAATACCGCGATCACGAATGACTTGTCGGAAAACGGCATGTTCATCGCGACATGCAAGGGGATGGATCCCGGGAAGACCATAGACATAAAACTTCAACTGCCGAGTTCAAAGGCGCTTCTTATTAAAGGGAAAGTTATCAGGAATATCAAAACAGCTCCGGGGCGTTCTGAAAAGGCCCCAAAAGGTATGGGAGTAGAACTCATATCTCCGCCTGCAGACTATATCGATTATATCCAGTCTCTGACTTGAGCATTAAAGCGATCAGCTTTCAGCAATCAGCAAAAGACCGACTTTCTCATGCTATATTTGTCAGAGATCTAACCAGGAGCATACTCTTTCCACAAGACACCCTTAGGGACTTTACCGTATGCCTCAATTGACTTTGCTGACCGCTGACTGCTGTTTGCTGAACAGGGTTGTATTGAATCCCTTCGGTATTTTATAATTACAGTCGCTGTATTTCATGACAGTTGATGCCGAAGTGGTGGAACTGGTAGACACGCACGTTTGAGGGGCGTGTGGAGCAATCCATGCGGGTTCGAGTCCCGCCTTCGGCACCATTGTTTAATAGGGGACATGTTTAAATGGGCAGCATCTCAAACCTAATACCGATCATTCAGGGTGAACTCCGTTCCAAAATCTGACACAAAGGTGAGGTTGGAGAGGAATATTAACAAAGCTATCAGCCGTCAGCGATCAGCAAGCAGATGCCTGTTTTCTTGAGCTGACCGCTTATAGCTGACAATAACATCTGCATTTTCTGATTTGCAGATAAAACTTGAAAAGGAGGGGACTTATGAAGGCAGGGAATTTATTGGCAGTGATCGCAGTATGGGGGGTATGGATCTTTACTTCGGGGATAGCAGACGCGTCGCCGGGAGCACGCATTTTGTATCAGGAGACAGAATTGGGGAGTGGGCTCTGGCAGTATGATTACACATTCAGCAATGCTTCAGACGCGGACGAATATCTTTTCAACGTATGGCTTGATTTTGGCCAGGAAGCTGAAGTGACCGGTTTGACGCTCCCGGAGGGCTGGATGGGGGCAACCGTGTGGGAGGGCACGAACAGAACAGCATATCTTGATCCAGTATCGACGGATTACAGTTATGACATACCTGCCGGGAATTCGCTTGGCGGTTTCAGTTTCACCATCGGCTACCAGGCAGGCAGTATTCCATTCACTGCGTATTTTGATGACCATAATGGTGGCGACAGTTATCAAGTGGCAGGGTCAACTGAGGTTGCGATAGTACCCGAACCAGTGAGCATAGTGCTCTTCATGTCGGGAGGCGCGGCGCTGGCTGCGAGGCGCCTAAGGAACAGGGGACAGGTGAAATTTCCTCGCACAAATTATTAAAATATTGGTGCCTTAAATTTACATATACGAGGAGTCACCATGCCTATTTACGAATTTTACTGCGAGAAGTGCAACACGATCTATAACTTCTTTTCCCGCACCATCAACACAGAGAAAGTGCCTGACTGTCCGCACTGCAAAAACGTTAAGCTAAGCCGCAAGGTATCCATGTTCGCATCACTGTCCAACAAAAAAGAGGGTGGCGAGGATGATCCAATGGCGAATTTCGATGAGGCGAAAATGGAAAAGGCGATGGCAATGCTTGAAAAGGAAGCAGGCAGCCTGAATGAGGATGACCCGCGCCAGGCTGCGAGACTCATGAGGAAACTTACTGATGCGACAGGCCTTTCCATGGGGCCCGGGATGGAGGAAGCCATGCGCCGTCTTGAGAGGGGTGAAGACCCTGAGCAGATCGAGGCAGAGATGGGTGACCTGATCGAGAAAGAAGAGCCCTTCATTATGGAAGGAAAAGGGAAGAAGGGCGGCAGCAAGCCGAAGCCTAAAGTCGATGAGGAGCTCTATGAATTGTAGCTAACGTATAGAAATCCTTTGCCAGCCTCGCCTTTGTGCCTTTGCTCCTTTGTCCCTATCTGCCTTCCATTTGGAACAGAGTTCGCCATGAATAATCCGGGCTAATAAATGAACAACTGGCATTTCTTCAGGAAGGTATCAACTTCTTGAACATTAAATTTATACCGGCATGTGGGTTTGTATGCTCTTCCCTACTTTTTCTGCCTCACTATTTCATGGCAGAAAATTGCACACGCCATAGCGACATTGAATGACAGTTGCGCGCCTCTCATCGGCAGGGTGATCTTCAGGTCCAGATGTTTCTGGAGCCCATAACGGATTCCTGACCCTTCTGAACCAAGCACAACGCAGAGCGGGAAAGGCAGGGATATTTTATTGATATCTTCTCCGCCTTCGACGACAGTACCCGCTGTCCAGTAACCCGCTTCTTTTGCTTTCATTAACGCTCTCGAAAGATTGGTCTCCAGTGATACAGGGATATAGTTCTCGCCGCCAGAGGCTACATGCAGCACGGTCTCGTTCACTTCGCAGGAACCATGCTCGGGAATGACAAGCGCAAAGCCGCCGAAGCATGCCGTGATCCTCATGATGGAACCCAGATTGTGCGGATCATTCAGGCTGTCAAGAAAGATCAGAGTGAGGCGTTTCTCTTCTGGTTGATGGAGCAGTTCTTCAAAAGGCGTGTATGTGTATTTATCTGTCTCCGCAACAATACCCTGCAGGCGGTCAGCCCTCTTGATCCTCAGCAGGTCTTTTTCAGATGCGCGGCTGACAGGGATACGCATAGAGCTGATCATTTTCTCCAATTCAGTGTCCCTGAAGTTGTCCTGCAGGAATATCTTATGAATGCTTTGTGGTGCAGCCTTCAGACGCTCCAGGACTGAATTCTTACCGTAAAGATACATTTTGTTCTTTGCCAATTATTTTTACCTCAATATTTTCCAAACATCTTAAATTTCATTTATCATCTTTACTGGCACAAAGGGCAATCTGCTGCGGAATTTCTATAATCGACAAACGGCATATTACAGTTTTGCTTTTGCGCAATTAGTATCTTTATCCTTTTCTAAGCTCTTGACTCCAAACTCTTAACTCGTTTTTAAAGGTGTCGTATAGAAATTCTGCACCAGCCTCCCCTTTGTGCCTTCCATTGGAACAGAGTTCACAATGAATAATCAAGATTAGTGCATTTTTATTAATTCAAAAGCCTTCTCCACCGCCTCTTCAGGCGAGGTTGCCTTAACAACGCCTTCAATGTCCCATGTCCTCAAACCTACAACAGGTTTGCCGAGTTTCAGGGCGATCCCGATCTCTGAAAGGGTTCCGTATTCACCTGATACCGCAATCACTGCATCAGCAGAACGTACGACGATGACATTCCTTGCATGGCTCAGTCCTGTTGTTATCGGAATGTCTATAAACGGATTGGCTTCATCTTTTCTGGAACCGGGAAGTATCCCGACAGTCGTCCCGCCTGCCTGTTTCGCACCCTTTGACGCTGCCTCCATGACGCCGCCGAGACCGCCGGTAATAAGTATTGCACCTTTTCGTGCGATCAAATCCCCGACTTTTTCAGCGATGGCATATACACCTTCATCGCATGAGCCTGCGCCTATGACTGAAATAATCATGGTAATTATGTTAACGTATTATCCTTCCGAAAACAAATAATACAGACAAAAGGCAGAGACGCCTTCAACAGCTCTATAAAGCAACAGATTAGTTGAATCCATGTATCTGATAATCTGTATAAAACTATACCGCTCAGGACATTGGTTTTAATTTTTCAAAGGTGTTGCTGATAGAGATTTTTCGGTCATCTCCGCCTTTTGTTAATAGCAGTTGAATGCATTAAAATATCACATGTGTTTTGTTGTTTTTGCCTGAAAATCGGCTATAATTTTTATATCAATTAACAAGCACAAGCACAAAAGTGAAGTTGACTGTGGAATATAAAAGAAGCTAACAGCAGTCAGCAATCAGCCTGTCTGGTTTTTAAAGCTAACCGCTAAGAGCCGAAAGCTGACAGCTTCACGGGAGGAAAGAATGACTCAGGAATTCAGTAATGCGGAATCATGCTGGAAGGCGATACGGTCCGATATTTCACGGAACAGGGGACTACTTTCGGTTATCGAGAAATTTGCGCGGGAAAACACGGCCCCTGCAGAGATCATCTTCGGCACATCGGGCTGGAGAGGCGAGATCGGAACAGATTACACATTCAATAATGTCAGGATAGTAACTACAGCTATCATAGAAATGTTCAGGGGAAATGACCCGTCTGTCATGAAGGCTCTGGGCGTTTCAGGTTTTGAAGATATAAAAAAAAGAGGCGTGATCGTTGGGCATGACAACAGGTTCCTCGGCAAAGATTTCGCTATGGAGGTAATCGGACTGCTCGAGAAAGAGGGGATAAGGACGTGGTATGCAGGCGAGGCGCCTACACCAGAATTCTCAGCAGGCATTGAAATGCTCAATGCCGCGTGTTCGATCAATTTGACCCCATCCCATAATCCTGCCAATTACGGAGGGTTTAAATTCAATCCCTCTGACGGCGGGCCGGCAGGACCGGAGATCACTGAAAAGATAGAAGAGATAGCGAACAGGATGATGGCGGGATCTCTCAAACTGCATCCTGTAGCTCCTGATAAGATAGAGACGATCGACCTTACGAAACTGTATATAGACTATATAACTGAAAGACAGACGATAGACCTGAAAAGGATACGCGATTTCATTGATTCCGGAGACTGCATTATCTGCATTGACAATGTTCATGGTTCTACGCGGGGGCGTATCCAGAAGATCATCGGCAGGAGCGAAAAAATCAAATACCTGCGGACAGAGGATGATTATCTTTTCGGCGGAGTGGCGCCTGAACCGTCCGACAAGAATATGGCGGGCATTGAAAAGGCGCTGCGTGAAAGTACGGCACGTTTCAAACTCGGCGTTATCCTCGATCCTGACGGAGACCGCATCCGCCATGCAGATGATAAGATGAAAATCCCCATGAACTATTTTGGAGCCATGGCGCTGCACTTCCTGCGGGTGCATAAGGGATTCAGAGGAGTGGCGGTAAAATCGGTCGGTACGAGCAATCTCGTTAACGCCATTGCGGGAAAGCTCGGCATCCCATTGCGGGAAACAAAGGTCGGCTTCAAGAATTTCAGGCCCTATATGGTCAGGAATGCCAGTGAAAGGGCTATTGTTGTTTTTGAAGAATCTGACGGGATATCCGGGTATAACCATACACTTGAGAAAGACGCACTCTTCGGACTGCTCCTTGCTATCGAGATGATGGCTGTTACCGGAAAAAACCTGAGTGATTATCTGAATGGCATCATGGATGAATATGGACACTACTATCCTGACCGCTCAGGAATAGAAGTTGACAGGGCCTTGGCCGGAGAGCCTCTCCTGAAAAAACTTTCAGTCATTCAACAAACCTACCGTGAGGGGGCAGCCGTGGATGTTAACGGGACTCCGAGAGTTATTAAAGATGTCATAACTGTAGATGGCACAAAACTGGTTTTTGATGACGGCTCATGGCTTATGATAAGGCCGTCAGGTACAGAGCCGAAGGTGCGTTTTTACATTGAGGCAAGGACAGTGGAAGAGAAAAAAGCGGTCTTTGCCACAGCAGAGAAGATGACGAGCGAAGCCCTGAGGGGTTAAAGAAGCGGTCAGCTTTCAGCTGTCAGGAGGAACAGAAAAATAGTATTCATGAGCTGACTGCTGATAGCTGAAAGCTAATGGCTCAATTTTGATAAAAAAACCATGATAGTGTATATTGTCATGTCATGAATGATGTTGTCCTAAAAACTGAGATGCCGGATGTAGGCACGCCTCGGCGGGGGAAGGTCAGGGACATCTATGACCTCGGAGAGCATCTCCTTCTCGTTGTGACTGACCGGGTCTCTGCATTTGACGTTGTCATGCCGAACGGAATTCCCGGCAAAGGGAAAGTGCTCACCTCGATATCCGTTTTCTGGTTCAGGATGATGGAGGGCATAGTCCAAAACCATATCGTTGCGGTTGATGTAAGGGACTTTCCGCAGAGCCTTCGCAAATATGGCGACATGCTCGAAGGCAGGAGCCTCCTTGTGAAAAAGGCAAAGGTCCTGCCTGTTGAATGTATTGTGCGCGGGTATCTTTCAGGCAGCGGGTGGAAGTCGTATCAGAAAGACGGCACTGTCTGCGGGATCAAACTCCCTGCGGGAATGACCGAGTCTTCAAAGATCGGACAGCCGATTTTCACACCGAGCACAAAGGCTGAAACAGGGCATGATATCAATATCTCATTTGAGGAAATGAAAAAGACTGTCGGTGTGGAAACCGCAGAGAAGCTGAAAGACCTGACTCTGAGCATTTATGGCAGGGCGAGGGACCATGCTGAAAAGAAGGGAATAATCATTGCCGATACAAAGATGGAGTTTGGCATGTTCAATGATGAAATAATAATTATAGACGAATTGCTTACCCCTGATTCCTCGCGCTTCTGGAGCATGAAAGATTATGCCCCCGGCAAAAGCCAGGACAGTTTTGACAAGCAGATCGTAAGAGACTATCTGCTCACGCTGGACTGGGACCAGACACCGCCCGGGCCTGAGCTTCCTCTGGACATCGTCAGGAAGACATCCGACAGATATCAGGAAATACTGAAAATACTGACAGTATAATTTGTCCCTCGCTGCACCCTGATTTGCTCTAATGTCCAAATATTAAATTTTAATATTCTTTTAAATGCCTCTTGACAGCGCGGCTTTTTTGATTTAAGAGAAGGGTAAGAATAAAAGAGGGGGAGAGCATGATAGAAAACATAAGAACAGAAAGCGACACAGAGGTATTCAAATCGAAAGTAAATACGGCTATCAATGGCATGCTGGAATGCCTGTTGAGCAGCGGCATAAAAAAATGCAGGAATTGCAGCCAGGTAGATTCATGCAGATTTTTGGCTGAAGCCGTATTCGCTTACCGCTACAGAGATCACGTGGCATCACTTCCTGCTGTTTAATTGAAGTTCAGCTTCCTACGGTCAGATTAATCTGTGAATTGCTGTGATGAGTGCTTAAACCATAGAATGCAATTACAGAGTAAAACAGCAGAGGAGCATGATATGAACAAGAGATTATTTTCAAGAATACCTACCGGTTTCCGGGCCAGGCTCCTTTACAAAGGAGCGCAGTATGAAGGCAATGTTGTAAATGTCTCAAAATACGGAATGCATATTCTCACAGGAGTAAAAGTTCCTGTCAGTACTAAAGCCGAAGTGATACTTTGCTGGCAAAACCGTGAGTTCAGGGTTCCGGTAGAAGTCAGACAACAGTTAGAGGCTGATAACGACAAAGAGGGGATAGGGGTTGAGATCATTCATATGCCGGACGATTACAGGGAATTTGTAGATACGCTTTATTTCTTCTATTCCATTGTCTAATTGCTGCGGCAGGGCAAGACAGATTTTTAAAATCCATTAATAAAACGCAATGTCTTTTTTTTGTTCATGCTACCCATCCAGCATATTGGAGTCTACTTTTTCAGGAAGCTCAGAAGCAGCCGCACTCCTATACCGGTAGCGCCTTTTGGAGTGTAAGGCCTGTCTTTATCGATCCATGCAGTGCCGGCGATATCGAGGTGTATCCAGGGGGTGTCGCCTGCAAATTCCTTGAGGAAATATGCTGAAGACACAAGAGAACCAGATCTCCCCGATGTATTTTTCAGGTCTGCGACATCACTCTTGATATAATCTCTATACGCATCGAAAAGGGGCATCTGCCACACGTTTTCAGATGTGTCCTCAGAGGCGTCTTTCATTTTCTTCATCAAGGTTTCGTCATTTCCCATCATTGCGGCAGCCTCATTGCCGAAAGCGATTGAACAGGCCCCGGTGAGTGTTGCGATGTCAATGATCGCAGACGGCTTAAAGCGTTTCGCGTATTCGATGGAATCAGCAAGGGTAAGCCGGCCTTCTGCGTCCGTGCTTATGATCTCCACAGTTTTGCCGCTCATGGTTCTCACCACATCGCCGGGCTTGGATGCGCTGCCTCCCGGAAGGTTTTCAGCAGCCGGGAGGATGCCTATGATGTGAGCAGGCGTATTCGTTTCGGATATTGCCTTGAATACCCCAAGAACTGCGGCGCCCCCTGCCATGTCATATTTCATTTTCTCCATGCCTTCACTCGGTTTCAGGGATATGCCTCCGCTGTCAAAGGTTATGGATTTTCCCACGAGCACTACTGGTTTGACACTCCTGGTCTTATATGTCATAACGATGAATTTGGGAGGCTCATCAGAGCCTTTGGCAACAGACAGATATGCTCCCATACCGAGTTTGCGGGCTTCCTTTTCCCCGAGCACTTTCACGGACACTTTCTTCAGGGAACGCGCTGCCCTGACAAGCGAAGCAGGGGTCATTTCATTCGATGGCGTGTTCACAAGGTCGCGAGCAAAATAGACGGCAGAGGCAAGCGCCTCAGTCCACTGTATTTCTGTGTGCAAATTATCTTGTGTGAGCACTGTGATCTTTTTCATGCCTGTACGGGGAGAATCCTCTTTTTTATACTTCGAGAAATCGTAATCAGCGAGAAGACATCCCTCTATGAAGTCGACCGGGGAAAGCTTGAGGGATGAGATAATTCTTGAGGAAAGCGAAGCGTTCTGTATTTTCAGATTGCGAAGATACGAAGCTGCCTTTCCGCCTGCCTGTCTCAGCTTGTCGCGGGTGGCCTGCTTTGATTTTCCAAGCCCGAGAAGCAGGACCCGGTCAGGTTTTATTTCCCCTTTCGTATGGAGGAGGCAGACCTCATTGTGCTTTCCGGCAAATTCACTGGAAGCAGTTATACGGCTTATCATTCTGTTGAGTGATTTATTGATGTCCGAGTAAACATTGATACCGTCTCCTTCGATAAAAGGAAGTATCAGTGCATCGCAGGGGAATGCTGTTTCCTTGTTTTTACTGGTAAAAATTTTCATAATGCAACTATTGTACATATTGCGGGAATAAAATTACAGGGAGATATTTTTTAGGGACGCTCCATGTTCGTTTAATGACAGGACACGCAGATTTACCTGCGTGCATAGGAGTCTGTTATAATGAACTTAAGGGGTGATTGATATGCATTCCAGAAAGCAAGTCTCCGAAGAATTTTCCAAACAGCCGTTCAGGGACCTGAAGAAACTCTTGAAAAAAAAGAAGAAGGAAACGAATGTCAAATCTGCCGCCCGTAGTGTGCAACCGCCAAAGCCTCTTCATGACGAAGAGGTTTTTCGCGAGGCTATTCTCGCTAAGGTATCGCACAATATGTTTTTTAGCCGTACCAGCGCTGAGTCTTTCAGGTAATTTTAGCTCTCCACTTTGGCAGGAACCGTCCTGTCCTTTCATAGTATTCTTTGTAACTGCTCCCATGAACACTGAGAAGATATTCTTCTTCGTCTCTGGCTTTTATGAAGATAGATGCAGTATGGACAAGAAGGATGATCAGGGAAAATGCTGTCGGAAGGATAAATGCCACCCCGATGAGGATCATGAGCTGAAACAGATAGATCGGATGCCGTACGAACCTGTAAGGGCCGTTCTGTACGAGGGCGGTCCTTTCCTTCCTGTTGACTCCAATCCTCCATGAAGTGCCAAGAGCATGATAACACCATAAGGTGCCTGCCTGACCGCATAACCAGAGAAATACGCCCGCTGTAATTCCGATGCGGCGCAGGGTGATTTCACCTATGAACAAGAACAGAAAAGAATCAGAATAACGTTCAACAAGAAAAGGCTGTCCTGCCCATCCGGTGATAATAAAAAACCAGCTTAGCCAGAGCAGTGTTTCCTTAAAGGTCCTTGGACTGAGATTTGGAGATCTTCCGATATCCTTTCGGACGCGATGGGCGTGTATCAAGACGCCGCCCCAGTAAATGAGGGCGGAAAAGACGACAATTGCCTGCCTCAGGGTTATGCTGCTGGCGGTCATTGCATAAGGCGTTTCTTTGCGCGTATAAGGTTCTGCAGTTCAATGACCCAGTGCTTTTTTATGCTGTGCCAGACATCCGCGGCCCAGAGGATGTTTGAAGTTGAGGACTTCAATTCCACATCGAGTTCCGGCTCTTCAGAAGGGACATATGCGTTTATCCAGTCCCGTGTGTCCTGATGTTTTGCGAGATGTCTTGTGACCGGGACAATAACATGGCTGTAACTTGCCGGGAGCCTGACATTGCGGATTATCGCGGTCCCGTTCGGTTCGTATTTATTTATATCTCCGAAACCGAGCAGGTCTCCCCCGAAAATATCCATTCCCATATAGAATCCCGTGAACTCCATGACAGAATCAGGAATGCTCCGCAGCCTTGTGTTCATATTCCACTGATTGGGTAGAAATCTGGTGATTCCACCGGCGCCAACTGCAGATGCGTATGATAATTTCAGCCCCACTACAGGGTGCTGGTTGCCTGTGAGCGGGTCAATAATGGAAAACCTCTCTTCCCCCATGTCCTTAAAAGGGTTCCAGAGAGGTATCTCTTCATCGAAGCTGCCTGCAAGCTGGTGCAGCACCTTTACTGTCTGTATCCCTCCCTGGCTGTGCCCTATCATCATGGGCCTCATGCCTTCTCTTTCATAATACCAGGCCAGCATACCGGCAAGTTTTCTGCTGCTCTCATAGCAGCTATATGAATATGTACCATCCACAGGATTACGGATATTTTCTTCAGGATATCCCATAAAGATGAGGAACTTTGAAAATGATTCCATCGCAAGATAGACGGGATATATTCCTCCATGGACGTTCATGATCCTTGGAGCATGAGCATGAGAGAGGACTTCATTGACATCTTTCTCACTCACTGATTCAGGTTTCAGGGCAAGTATTTTTTCCTCAATGTGGGCAGGGATAGAAATATTGCGGAGAACGGTGTCTTTTTCAATAGCTGTCTCATATGTTGGCAGGCGGTAGGAGTACTGATGGGTTGCGCAGCCGTTCACAAGCACTGCCAGTACTACAAGAAATACAAAAAATATAATATTTTTTCTTTTCATGCCCTGTTGACTTCAGCTAATGCGGATATGCATTCTGAAAAGTCTGAAAATATCTTTCCCATGGATTCTTCGGAAAAAACCGTGCGTCTGTAACTGACGCCAATAAATATCTTATCATGGAGGGTAGTAAATGAGAAGACGAGCGGCGTTGCGTGTCCTGTAGAAACAGCCCTCAGGTAGTATACAGGCGCTTCTCCGCCGGATGAAGGCCATATGGCGTTCAGGTTCACATTTGTTATGCCGCCCCAGATAGGATTATATTTCGCATAAAAAGATTTCTTGCGTTTTCTGAAAATACCTGAAACGAGAATGAATGCTGCCCACATTTCAAAGACTGTCCTGAGGAACAGTCTGTATTTTTTTATCTTCTCTGTCTGGGTGTGCACATCTTTTGCAAGCTGTTCAATGCTGATCCCTTCAGGCACAGGGTGCGTTACATTAAAGTAACTTAAAAAAATACCAAACACTCCGGCATCGACCGAAAGGTCTTTCCTGATGTTGACGATAGAGGCAACGGAGATATGGCCCCGCTCTATTGAACGGAAGCGTTTTGATCCCATAGGGGCAAGTGACTTGAGCAGCAGCGCGAGGAACAGGTCATTTACTGTTACGCCCCATATTCTTGCCATACGGATGACGGTATGGCACTGCTGGGGGCTGAGATAAAGGCTGGCAAAGCCTGTACCTGTATAGTCCATGTCATGATATTTGGGCCGGCAGGACCTTCTCATGTGTGATATGTGTTCGCCGAAGGTTGCGATCCATCTGGCAAGATATCTGCAACTTAACGGCATCAATTTCCTGTATACTTTTGGGTAAAGGTCAAAGGGTAAATGCGGTTCAGTTATTTTCTCGCCGGAATATGCGTGCATGATCTCCTTCATCAGAGTGATGATAGAATCGGCTCCGGCGATCATGTGAAAATATACAAGCCCGAGATAAAAACCGTCGCCTTCAGATATTACAAAAAACCTGAAAGGGTTGATGCTTCCGGTTGTGGCAAAGGGGAGGTTCAGTTGTTTCTGAATTTCACTTTCAAGGCCTCCGCCATGTTCATTTCCCGGAGCAAGTTCAATCTCAATGCCGGAACTTCCGCCCCTGTAATCGTATCTTTTCCTTGCAGGGTCAATAACGAGGTTAACCAGCCCGTGCCTTTCCAGTATGTGGTCTATGACAGCCTTAAGTTTCTCTGTGTTCAGAGGGCGGCTTATCCTTACGACATGAACGGCGTTGTATGGGTGCATCTCATTCCACAGGAGCACCGTTCTCTGAAAGATGTTCAGTTTTCCACGCATCATATAGCGGAACCAGTATTAATGAGTAATTTTAAAAATATTTTGCAACCCTTAGAAACTCCAAACTCTTAACTCTATTTTAGCGGTGTCTGCTTCTCACAAGTTTCTGCAATTCAATGCACCAGTGCTTCTTGATGTAAAACCACTGTTCGGCGGCAAACAATATATTCCTGCTTTCATCCCGCGATAAACCCTCGGGCAGAAGGGGGGCATCTGTTTGAGGAACGTATATATTGATCCATTCTCTTGACCCGGGGTCTGCCGCGAGGTTTTCAGTGAGAGGGATCGTTATATGACTGTAGGAGGCCGGAAGCATTACATTGCGTACCCTCGCGGAACCGAGAGGGGAATAGTTGCGCCCCGTGAGATCACTGCCGATTAGGTCATGCCGTATATGGAATCCGGCAAATTCCTCCACTGTGTCCGGGATATGTCTCAGTTTGCCGAGCATGCTCCATTGCCCCAGAAGGAATCTCATGAGTTTTCCTGTGGCTACTGCTGAGGCATATCCCAGTTTCAGTCCGCGTACAGCATGCTCATTGCTCGTGAGGGGGTCTGTGATGAAATGTCTCCCTTCATTCTCTCCGGTCAATGGATTCCATACCTGCAGCCTGTCGTGGAAGGCCCCGTCAAGTTCATGCAGCACTTTTATGACTATCATACCGCCCTGGCTGTGCCCGATCAGGATGGGCATCAGGCCCTCTTTCTCATAATGCCAGGCAACATATCCGGCAAGCTTTTCGCTGCTTGCGTAACTGCTCATTGAATAGGCGCCGTCCAGCGGGGAGCGGACGCTTTTTTCAGGATATCCCATGGCGATCAGGAATTTTGAGAAAGAGTCCATGGTAATTAACGGAATGCTGCCGTTCAGGTTGATGATGCGCGGCGCGGGTGAGCGTGACAGCACCTTTCTGACAT
The DNA here is from genome assembly GCA_003599425.1 of Nitrospiraceae bacterium. GTDB lineage: Bacteria > Nitrospirota > Thermodesulfovibrionia > UBA6902 > UBA6902 > SURF-23. The sequence continues at coordinate 22,478 of QZKC01000082.1, forward strand.
CTTCTTCCGTAATGTTCTCCGGGTTCAGCGACAATATCTGCTTTTCGAGGGCAGGATCAAACGCCGGAGAATTCTGCCCGTTGGAATGCCCCTGCCTGTAATTAGACGGGGAACATCCATAACCGCTCAAAAGCAGAGCGGAGGACAGAATGATAACCATATGAAACAGTCCCGGAAAGCTGATCATGATTTTTAAAATTCTACCATGATGCAAACAAAATATGAGCGTACATCGCCTCAGACGAAATAATATAATTGTGCTAAAATAGTGCGAACAAGGGAATAGTCTTTTAATATTTTTAGCCGGATCTCATTTTGGGGATATATGATGAAGAGCATGGACTATATTTATAACAGGATCGAAAACAAGAAGATCGATTACCTCGATTACAATTTCACCCAGACCGAAAACAGCGCCCTGAAGAGTTTTTTTGACCTTGCACAGGAATTTGACAATATTGCGGATTTCTATAACCTGTGTGTTGCGATACCGAAGAGTTTTTTCAATCTGGAGGCGCGTCTCTATATTGTCGAACCAAAACTAAATGCCCTGTCGCTTGTCGCGAAAACGGAAAACAGCGGATTTGAAATGTACACCCCTCCTCCTGAGGATATAAAACCCGGGGAAGAGCCATACCATACGGCGAGGAACAGTCTTATATTGACCATCAGGGGCAAGGAACCGCTTATAGACCAGCTTCCCTTTGAAATACAGGACGATGTGCTGGGATTACTGGAAGTGTATCCCTGCAAAAAAATGAACACGCATAATGAACTCTTTTTTCAGAAATATGCCAACCGGATCGGGTTCAATATTCACAACAGATTTCTCGTGGAAAAGAATATTGAGCACCTGAGGTTTATCCGCTCCCTTGTTGCTGACATCGAGCACAATATTATTGTTCCCAATATGGTATACAAGCTGTTCCTCAGGGGGCTTAGGCGGAAGATCATGAAGAACATTGAGATGGAGAAGGTCTTCTCTGAAAAATTTCCTTCCGGACAGTGCGACGAGGCGTGCATGAAGGATTATTTAAAAGAACTGAGCGATGTTAATCAGGGTTTGACCACCGAACTTGAGAACATCGAAAAGCACTATAGAAATATGAGTCTTTTCATTGAGACACTTTTCAGGAAAAGCCATTTTGACCAGGGACGCCTTACGCTCCGCACTAAGCCCTGTGACATGTTGAAGGATGTGGTCCAGCCGCAGCTTGAGCGGTATGTCGAGCAGTTTAAGAAGATAGGGATAACAGTAAACAACAGGCTGAGCGGCATCCCTGAGTCAGAGATCATAACGGTCGTTGATATAGGCATGATAGCGCAGGTATATGCCAACCTGTTTTCAAACGCGGTGAAATATACACAGGCGGTTACAACTGACACAGGCGAGACGGTCAAATACATAACTTACGGACATGAGATAATCAGGGATTATTTTGGTTCCGGGAAGGACGGCGTCAAATACAATGTCTTCAGCACCGGGCCGCATGTCTCCCCTGTAGAGCAGGAAAAGCTGTTTGATGAGGGGTATCGAGGCACAAATGTCTCAAGCCAGCCCGGCACTGGACACGGGCTGTCATTCATTAAGAATGCCATCGAGATACACGGTGGGGTTGTTGGGTATGAACCCACCCAGTACGGGAATAATTTCTATTTCATCCTTCCGAAATCGTAGACCTGGGAAAAAAGAAAAACCCGCGGTTATTACCGCGGGTTTTATTGATCACATCATTGCTTTAATAATCAGAACTTCCAGGAATAACCTGCTGTCAGTTCCCACTGGTTCATTTTAAGCTCGATCGTTTGTGCAGGGAAAAGAGGATTTTTCCCGCTGATGTCGTTTGAAAAAGCGTGCATGAGGGCGAGGTTCAGTTCCTGTTTCTCTCCAATCGTTTTTGTAATGCCTGCGGTCACATGCTGTTCTATGACTCCCGGAGCAATTATGTTAAAAAGCACTTCCTTGTCAGGTATCGGCTGCTGTCCGAAGGAGTATCCTGCGCGTAATGTCAGGTCAGGACGTCCCTGATACTGCACGCCGAATTTGTAGATGGTCATATCATCCCAGCCGAAACCTACGCCGCTGTTGCCGCCGAGGCACTGCGATACGGTTGCAGGGTTAGCTCCTCCCATCACAGCAGCATTGCATGTATTGAATGCCGGATTAAAGGGGTTCCCGACAGAATCAACGTCACTGTAAAATATCTGCTGGACGTCGAATACAAGCGTCAACTCCGGAATGGGCTTGTAGGCTATTCCGGCATTCCAGTTGGCAGGGATGTCGAAGTCTCCCTCTTCGGCAAACAAGCCTTCATAATCATGGAATTTCGTCATATTTATTTTTGTCTGATAAGAGACGCCAATGGAAAGGCCCGGCAATATCTGGCCGTAGTAACCGATCCTTCCGCCAAAACCAAATGCGTCTTCATGCCCATTATTTGTAACTTTATTGCCATTCTGCGACAGACCTGCAAACGGGGCGAGACCTTGAACTTCAAATACCTGATAAGCTACGATGGCGCTGACACCGAAAGCATGATTGGAGTGAACCTTTAAAGCATAACTGGGAGCCAGGAACAACTGAGCCAGGTCTACCCCGGTAGGGTTTGAAGCGCCAGCGCCGGGATAGGTAGCTTTGTCATAATCGGTATTCATCCCTCCATTGCCGTATACTGACAGACTTATGGAGTTTTTATCGCTCAGCATCTTGTTGAAACCAAAATAAGGGATGAAAAACCACTTTGAATCGCTTTTAACTGTTCCTAAGTCTAAATGACCAGCGGTGCCGGTCACGGTATATTCCCGGTTTGGATTGAAAACAGCAAGCCCGACGTCAGCCCTGTTGCCGACATATACCATTGCGGCAGGGTTTGTGGCTGCAGTGAGGGTATCGGTCGGCAAAGCGGTTCCGGCTCCTGCCAGCCCCTTGTTCTGAACACTGTAACCGTGTGAAAAGTAGCCGTTAGTAGCGGATGCGGTCGTTACAATCCCCAGAATCATCAGCAATGCGAGTGAATAAAAACATGCTGAACTGAAAATACGTATGAGTTGTTTCATGGTCAGCTCCTCCTGTAAAGATTTATAAGTTGAAGTCTATTTTATAGTTGCAATTAATGAATAGCAAGGGGAAATGAGGGAATTATTTTATTTTATCCCAATGATAGGGAAACGCGTTTGATTGACAATACGAAGAAGGAAACAATACAATTTTATAGAGATAAACATCAAAGCAAGGAGATTCAGTAATGGAACTAAGTGAAAATAAAGGGTGGAGCCCGTATCTGGCTGGCGCGCTTACGGGTGTGGTAATTATCTTATCTGCCTGGATCGCAAAACAGTATTTTGGCGCATCCGCATGCTTTGTACGGATTGCCGGATATATAGAGAGTTTCTTTTCCCCGGAACACGTAGCAGGGTCAGAGTATTTCACACTTTATAACCCGACAGTGGACTGGCAGGTGATGATGGTGGCAGGCATATTAATAGGCGCTTTCATATCATCTAAAACCGATGGAAGTTTTCAGTTAAAAGCTGTGCCTGATATGTGGGCATCGCGTTTCGGCCCCAGTGTGGTCAAAAGAGGGGTGTTTGCTTTCATAGGGGGATCAATAATGATGTTCGGGGCGCGGTTAGCCGGAGGTTGTCCGAGCGGATACGGTCTTGGCGCGATGGTCCAGATGGCGCTGAGCGGGCTCATTGTTGTA